>NZ_JBQCIE010000086.1:0-28134 GCF_051954055.1 Humibacter sp.
CTCGGCGGAGGACACCTCGGCGCAGCTGCGCGATGCTTGTCGGTGGAGGCGCTCGCGGGGAACGGAGGACGGATGCCGGCACAGGCCAGGTCTGTTCGCGCGCGGGACGTCGTGGTCGACGTCATCGTCTTCGTGTTCGTCTGCCTCGCGTCGTTCGTTCCCGCCAGCCGAGACGGGACGGGCGAGGCCGGCCGGTACGGCCTGATCGTGCTTCCGTTCATGGCGGCGGCCGGCGTCGTGCTGTTCGCCCGCCGCCGGTTCCCGGTGCCGGCGCTCGTCGTTTGCCTGCTCATCGGTCTGGCCGCTGCGCTGCTGGGCGTTCCGCACTCGCCCGTGTTCGCGTTGCCCGTCGCGATCGGCATGTACACGGTGGCGCGTTATCGATCCCGCACGCTGACCGTCGCGTTCGCGGTGGCGTTGATCGTGCTCCTGCCTCTCGAAGAGCTGATCATCGCGGGCGCAGGCTTCGGCGCGGGGAATGTCACCGCTCCGGCCACCCTGCAGCCTGCCGTGCTGATCGCGTTCGCCGCAGCCCTCGGGTCGGCCATCCGTTCCTACTTCGACGCGCTCGAGTCGGCGCGGGAACGGGCACGACGCGCAGAGGAGTCGAGGGAGGCCGAGGCCAAGCGCCGCGTTGCGGAGGATCGCCTCGCGATCGCCAGGGATCTGCACGACTCGGTCGCGCATCGCATCGCGGTGATCAATCTGCAGGCAGGCGTCGCCGAGCGATCGCTTCGCGACGACCCGGACGAGGCGCAGGCTGCGATCGCCATCGTCGGCGATGCAGCACGCAGCGTGCTCGCCGAGCTCAGCGACATGCTGGGTCTGCTGCGCAGCAGCGCCGATCGAGACATCGTGGAGGAGCCCGACTTCGCGCGCATCCAGGGGCTGCTGTCGCTCTTCGCGAAGAGCGGTCTGAAGGTCAGCGTGCACGTGAACGGCGAACCGTACGCATTGGATGCCCGGCTCAGCCCGATCGCGTATCGCGTGGTGCAAGAGGCGCTCACCAACGCGTACAAGCACGGCCCGGAACGCACGGCGGAGGTCGAACTGGACTACGGACCGGATGCGTTGCGGATCCGCGTCGCGAACCCCATCGCCGGCGAAGCGACCGCGCCGTCCGGGGACGGCCATGGACTGATCGGCATGCGGGAACGGCTCGCGGAGGTCGGCGGCAGCGTGCAACTGGAACGAGCGAACGGCCGATTCGAGCTCGTCGCCACGCTCCCGGCCGCACGTGCCAAGGCGGACCGGCCCGCAGCGGTCGACGGACGCAACGCGACCGACCCGGCACCCGCGCTCACGCGTGCGAACGATCGGAGCCGTCCGTGATCCGGGTGCTGATCGCGGACGACCAGGCTCTGATCCGGTCCGCCGTGGTGAGCCTGCTACGTCGTGAGAGCGACATCGAGGTGGTGGGAGAGGCGTCCGACGGTGCGGAGGCGATCGCGATCGCGACCCGCGAGCATCCGGATGTCGTCGTCATGGACCTGCGGATGCCCGGCACCGACGGCATCGCGGCGACGAGAGCCATCCGCTCGAACCAGCGGCTCGACACCACTCGAGTGCTCGTGCTCACGACCTTCGAGGACGAGGAGAACCTGCTGTCCGCCCTTCGCGCCGGAGCGGCCGGATTCCTCGGCAAGGGCGCCGATCCGAACGAGATCGTGCGTGCGGTGCGCATCGTGCACGCGGGCGACGAGCTGCTCTCGCCCGTCGCCACCCGTACACTCATCCGCCGCTCGCTCGCCGCGCCGGAATCGTCCGCGCCCGCTCGCGTGCTGCCGACGGACCTCACGGAGCGCGAGACGGAGATACTCGCCTTGGTCGGCAGGGGCCGCTCCAACGACGAGATCGCGGCCGCGCTGTTCATCTCCCCTGCGACGGCGAAGACACACATCAACCGTGCGATGACGAAACTGGATGCCCACGACCGCGCCCAACTGGTGATCGTCGCCTACGAGTCGGGGCTGATCGCGCCGGGCGCCGAATAGCTGCGGCCCGCGGCTGGCCGGCTGCGGGACGGCGGGCTCGACGATGAGTAGCGTTGGCTTCGATGGCTGAGGGTCGAGCGCTGGACGCACCAGGACGCATCCGGGTCGTGCTCGACCTCGCGATCCGGCTGGCCGAGGTTCTGTTCTCGTCGGGCGCGGGAGCGGCGGATGCCACGGCCGCCATGACGGCGATCGCGGGCGCGTACGGGGTGCGCAACGTCGACTCGGACGTCACCCACACGGTGCTGAGCCTGACTTGGACGAACCCGGGCACCTACGAGTCGGTCTCGCGGCGGCAGACGATCGCGGCGCGCGGGATGGACTTCGCCCGGCTCGCCGCGGCATCGACCCTGTTCGAGGAGATCGTCGACGGAAAGATCGAGCTCGATGCTGCGCGGCGTCACCTGGCGCGGTTCGCGTCGCATAAGCCGCAGGCATCCCGTCTCGTGCTCCGACTCGGATGGAGCCTCATCGGTGGCGGCGCGGCGCTCCTCGTCGGCGGCGACGTCCTCGTGGCGGCGGTCGCGTTCGTCGCGGCGTTCGCGCTCGAGAGCATCACCTCGCTGATGGCGCGGCGTCGCGCTCCGGTGTTCTTCCAGAGCGTCGTCGGCGGGGTCATCGGCCCGATCGCGGCCGTCGTCGTGCACCTCGTGCAACCGCACGAGTCCGCCCGTCTCGTGGTGGTCGCGACCATCATCGTGCTGCTCGCCGGCACCGCGATCTTCGGCGGTGTGCAGGACATCCTCTCCGGCTTCTACCTCACCGGACTCGCCCGGCTCACCGAGGCGCTCGTAATCACGATCGGAATCGCGGCCGGCGTCATCGGCGCAACGCTGGTGTTCTCCGGACTCGGGCTGTCCCTGGACGTCATGTCGAGCAACATACAGATCGGCGGCCCGCCCGCCGTGACGATCGCGGCCGCCGTCGTGATCGTGATCGGCTTCGCGCTCGCCACGCAGGTACCGTGGCGGGCGCTCTGGGCGGTCTGCCTGCTGGGCGCCGTGGCGGAGGCGCTCTACCTGGTCTGCGCGGCGAACGGGTTCGGACCGGTGTGGTCGTCCGCGATCGCGGCGCTCGCCGTGGGGATGCTCGCCTCGATCCTCGCGCAGCTGAGCCGCACGCCCGTGCTCGCCCTCGTGATCACCGGCCTCGTTCCGCTCCTGCCCGGCCTCGTGCTGTTCAACGCGCTGATGCAGCTGGCAACCGGATCGGTCGCGGGTCTCTTCGCCGCACTCGTCTCGGCCGCGGTGGCGGCGGCGCTGGCCGCGGGAGCGATCGCCGGACAGTACGTGACGCAGGCATCATGGCGCAACATGTCCCGCGGCACGCGCAGGGTGCGCGGACCGCTGCTGTCCATCGCATCGCGCCGGCGGAAGATCTGAAGAGGGAGCACGGCCGGCACCCGCGCAGGCTCGCGTCTTCCGGTCTCGCCGACGCGGCGGGTCACCCCGTGCTGGCACCGACGACCAGCTCGGGCACGATGAGGTCACCCGGCGCGTCCGGTTCCCCTGCGACCTCCCGCACGAAGCGCTGCATGACGAGTTCGACGATGGAGGGAATCGGCGTGCGAACGGTGGTGAGTGACGGGACCATGTTGCGCCCGATCACGTCGTGGCCGAAGCCCGTGACCGCGAGGTCCCGACCGATCGCGATGCCGCCCTCCGCGGCGGCCTCGTAGACCTGCTCGGCGAGCTTGTCCCCGCTGCACACGATCGCCGTTGCGTCGCCCGAGATCGCCGCGGCGGCGGCTCTCGCGACGCTCGCCGGCTCGTCGCGGGTGATGACGGAGTGCGGCGCGAGGCCGAGTGCCTTCATCGATGCCTCGTAGGCATCCGCCCGCTCCGTGTCCCAGTAGTTCATCGGCTCGTACCCGAAGAACGCGATGCTGCGGTGCCCGCGGGAGGCGACGTGCTCGACGGCGAGCCGGACGCCCGCCGCATTGTCGATGTCGACCCACGGCTGGCGCTGGGTCGGCTCGGTGCGACCCATGCAGGCGAACGGGGTTGCGTACTCGGTGACGAGGGCCACACGAGGGTCGTCGCGTTTCAGGTTCGAGAACACGAACCCGTCGACCCGCGCAGAGCGGATGAGATCGCGCATCGCCTCGAGGCTCGGCACCATGAGCAGCACGTGGTAGCCGCGCTTCCCCGCGGCGAAGGTGAGGTCGCGGCCGAAGTCGAGGTTGAACACCTCGTCCTTGCCTTCGACGTACTCATCGAGCGGGAACGCGAGCTGGCCGGTGCGCAGTGACCGGAGGCTGCGCGCGCCGGGATGCACGACGTAGCCGAGCTGGTCCACCACGGCCTGCACCCGCTCGGCCGTCGCTGCACCGACGCGGCCGGTGCCGTGCACGACGTTCGACACGGTCTGCCGCGAAACGCCCGCGGCGCGCGCGACGTCGTCGATGGTCACGCGTGTCGTTCCAGCCATCTCGCCTCCTCCCACGATCTTGGTGCATTCGTTGACAGACCCTTGCCGCGTCTGTCACGATGGCTCCGCTCCCAAATGATCGAACGTTCAACCAACGGGGTCAACAGGGGGCCCATGGAAGACGAAGGAGTTGTCGATGGAGAGTGCAACATGACCGGGGTGGTGCAAGACGTTCCGGTGAAGGTGCGGCCGGCCCCGGCGAAGAAGACGAGGAACCGCGCGCCGGCGGCGGAGCGCAAGCGGTACCTCGCCGCGTACGGACTGCTCGCCCCCAGCCTGTTCGGGGTGGTCGTCTTCCTGCTGATCCCGGTGATCTTCGTGTTCGTGCTGTCGTTCATGAAGTGGAACATGCTGAACGCGCCGGCGTTCGCGGGCTTCAGCAACTACATCGACGCGTTCAAGTACGAGGGCGCGTGGCACGCGCTCGTGGTCACGTTCTGGTACGTGCTGCTGAACATCCCCGCCCAGACCGTGCTCGCGCTCGGCATGGCGATGCTGATGAACCGGCGGGGCCGGTTCACCTCCGTCATCCGGGTGCTGTGCGTGCTGCCCTACCTCGCGATGCCGGTCGCGATGGGCGTCGTGTGGCAGTGGATCTTCGCGCCCAGCACCGGCGTGGTCAACACGCTTCTGCACCTGATCGGCATCACCGGGCCGAACTGGCTCAACTCACCGGAATGGGCGATGCCGGTCGTCGCCTTCGCCAACATCTGGCAGTACGTCGGCTACAACATGCTGTTCTTCCTGGCCGGGCTCGGCGCGATCCCTCAGCACGTCTACGAGGCCGCATCCATCGATGGCGCGAGGCCGTGGAAGCGGTTCTGGTACGTCACGCTGCCGCTCTTGCGTCCGACCATGCTCTTCGTCGTGGTGACCGGCGTGATCGGGTCGTTCCAGGTGTTCGACACGGTCTACGTGATGACCAACGGTGGCCCGGGCACGTCGACGACGGTGATGAACATCCTCATCTACCAGAACGGGTTCCAGGGATTCCGGTTCGGCACGGCATCCGCGCTCTCGGTCATCCTCTTCCTGATCATCCTGGTCGTCACTCTGGTGCAGTTCAACTACTTCCAGAAGAAGACCGTCTACGAGATGGTGTGAGGAGATCCGACAATGACCATCACCGCCGGACTGCGCAAGGCGCTCTACGTCGTCGTGCTGCTCCTCATCGCCGCGGTCTTCCTGACGCCGTACATCTTCTCGATCTTCGCCGCCTTCAAGCCGCTCTCGGAGATCCAGGCTGATCGCGCCTGGCAGCTGCCGTCGCACTTCACGTGGGACAACTTCGTCACGATCTTCACCCAGTACCACTTCGCGACCTACCTCGCGAACACGGTCGCCGTGACGGTCATCCTGACCATCGGGCAAGTGGGATTCTCGCTGCTCGGCGCCTACGCGTTCGCCCGCATCAAGTTCCCCGGCCGTGAGGCGATCTTCTGGGGCTTCCTCGCGATGCTGATGGTGCCGAACGTGGTGACGATGATCCCGCTGTACATCATGATGTCGGGCGCCGGACTCGTGAACACGTACTGGGCGCTCTTCCTGCCGTACGTGTTCGGCACGCCGTACACGGTCTTCCTCATGCGGCAGTACCTGCAGACGATCCCTGGAGAGGTCGTCGAAGCCGGGCGCCTCGACGGGCTCTCGGAGCTGGGCATCCTGCGTCGCATCATCGTTCCGCTGGCGAAGCCGGTCATCCTGACGGCCACGATCATCGCGGTGATCTTCGGCTGGAACAACTTCCTGTGGCCGCTGATCGCAACCGACTCGAACGACCTGCAGGTGCTCAGCGTCGGCATCGCCAACTTCAACTCGAACTACGCACAGCAGTGGAACCTGGTGCTCGCCGGGTCGCTGGTGGCGCTCATCCCGATGGTGATCCTGTTCGCCATCTTCCAGAAGCACATCGTGAACTCGGTGAACCTGTCGGGAGCGAGCCGATGAAGCGACGGCAGTTCCTGCAACTCGCCGGAGCGGCGGCAGGCACCCTCGCGCTGAGCGGCTGCTCGGCCGCGGGCTGGGGCTTCAGGGGCGACGGCGGCAAGACCGTCGAGCTCACGTACGCGCTCTGGGATGCCAACCAGCAGATCGGCCTCACGAAGTCGGTCGCCGAGTTCATGAAGCGCAATCCGAACATCCACGTCACCATCCAGCAGGTGCCGTACAACAGCTACCAGCAGAAGATCACCGAGCAGTACATCTCGGGGAACGCGCCCGACGTGTTCTGGGTGAACACGCCGTGGCTGGCCGACTGGGGACGCGGAGGCGTGCTCACGGATGTCGCGCCGAAGGTGAAGCAGGCGGGCATCGACCTCAGTCGGTACTACCCAGCACTGGTCGACCTGCACACCGACGGCGACCACCTCTGGGGCCTGCCGAAGGACTGGGACACCATCTGCTTCTTCTACAACGCGACCCACCT
The DNA here is from genome assembly GCF_051954055.1 of Humibacter sp. Lineage (NCBI taxonomy): Bacteria > Bacillati > Actinomycetota > Actinomycetes > Micrococcales > Microbacteriaceae > Humibacter > Humibacter sp. The sequence goes on from NZ_JBQCIE010000086.1 coordinate 6,850, forward strand.
GGCGCAGTGCGGCTATGCGAAGCCGCCGACGGATCTCGAGTGGAACCCGACGGACGGCGGCAGTTTCCTGCACTTCCTGAAGCGGATCACGCTGGACAAGAAGGGGCGGAGCGCGCTCGACGCTGGGTTCGATCCGAACGATGTCGCCATGTACGCGACCGCGGCAACGAACAGCTACCAGGACTCGTTCGGCAACTACATGGCGATGAACGGCGGATCGATGCTGCCGAAGCCGTACGCCACCACGTCTACCATGGACAGCCCGCAGAACCGCGAGATGTTCTCGTTCATGACCGACATGCTGAGCGCCGCGCACGTCATCGTGCCGGCAGCGCAGACCGGGCCGAACGGTGACTCCACGAACGTGGAGACGCTATTCGCCTCCGGCCAGATGGCGATGTGGATGACCGGTGACTGGAACACGCTCACCGTGAGCCAGCTCTCCGGCTTCAAGATCGGCGTGATGCCGATGCCATCGGGGCCGAAGGGACGCATCAGCGTCTTCAACGGGCTGATCGACGCCATCGTCAGCAACACGCCGCATCCCGCCGAGGCATGGCAGCTCGTGCAGTGGCTGGGCGGCCCCGAGTCGCAGCGGATCATGGCAGAGGGCGGATACGTGTGGTCGGCGATCAAGGATCTCGACCCGCTGTTCCTCGCCTACTGGAAGAAGAAGGGCATGGACATGTCCTGGTTCCTGGATGCCGCGCACGGCAAGACGGTCAACTTCCCGGTCGCCACCGGCATGCAGGAGGCACTGACCAACGTGACGACGACACTCGGCCCCGCGTTCCTCGGGCAGGCGCCCGTGGCCCGCTCGCTCGCCGCCGCCAGCGAGATCTTCGATTACCGCATCTCCTACGCCAGCAAGAAGTAGCGCGCTCGCCCTGCTCTCACAACCACGCAACAACCCACGAAAGGTGACAATGATCTCCATCGGAATGGTCGGTGCCGGCCAGTTCGCCCCCTCGTTCGCCAAGCTGTTCAAGGCGCATCCGGATGTCGACCGGGTGCTGGTGACGGACATCCTGCCCGGGCGCGCATCCGAGCTCGTCGAACGCGAGCACCTCGACGGCACGGTAGAGGACTTCGATGCCATGCTCGCCAGCGACGTGGATGCCGTCGCGATCTTCACGCAGCGCTGGACGCACGGTCCCCTGGTGGTCGCCGCGCTGAAGGCCGGAAAGCACGTGTACTCGGCCGTTCCGATGGCCATCTCGGCCGAGGAGATCGCGGCGATCATCGACACGGTGAAGGAGACCGGCCTCACCTACATGATGGGCGAGACCAGCTACTACAATCCGGCGACGGTGTTCGCACGCAAGAAGGTGGCGGAGGGGGCGTTCGGCCGCATCATCTACGCCGAGGGCGACTACGTGCACGACATGGACCTCGGGTTCTACGCCGCCTACCAGTACAGCGGCGGGGAGGGCTGGAAGGCCACTGCTAGCTACCCGCCCATGCTGTACCCGACGCACGCGATCGGCGGGGTGCTCGGCGCCATCCCGGGCCACGCGGTGAGCGTGAGCTGCATCGGCATAGTCGACGACCGGGGCGACGGCGTGTTCGACAAGGAGGTGAGCCAGTTCGACAACGACTTCTCGAACGCGAGCGCACTGTTCGAGCTCGACAACGGTGCCGTGATGCGCACCAACGAGATGCGCCGGGTGGGGTATCCGTCGCAGATCCGCGAGTCCCGGTTCCGCTACTTCGGCACGGATGCCAGCTTCGAGCAGCTGGCGACCGTGTCGCTGTGGCAGGACAAGTACGAGGTGTTCGACGTGAGCAAGCAGCTCGAGACCGAGGCGTCGATGTCTCTGGATGACCCGGAGCTTGCCGACGTCGCGCCCGAGCTGAGGGAGTCGTTCGTCTCCGGCTACGCCGAGGTGCACGACCCGTCGCGGCTGCCCGAGGTGTTCCACGGTCTGCCCAGTGGTCACGAGGGCAGTCACCACTTCCTGGCGGACGACTTCGTGCGAGCCGTCGTTGACGGCACGCTGCCGCCGGTGAACGCGTGGGTCGCCGCGCGCTACACGCTGCCGGGCATCGTGGCGCACCAGTCGGCGCTGCAGGGCGGAGCGCGACTGCCGATCCCCGACTTCGGGGATGCGCCCGCCTGATCGGGCCGGGTTCGATACGGCGACGATACGCGGGCCCGCGTAACATGCGGCCTCGTGCGTGTTCTGGTGGTCGAGGACGAGCCGTTGATGGCCGTCGCCATCCGCGACGGCCTTCGGCTCGAGGCGATCGCGGCCGACATCGCGGGCGACGGCGACACGGCTCTTGAGCTGTTGAGCATCAACGCGTACGACATCGCCGTGCTCGACCGCGACATCCCGGGGCCGTCCGGGGACGAGGTCGCGGGCCGCATCGTGGCATCCGGAAGCGGGATACCGATCCTCATGCTCACCGCGGCGGACCGGATCGACGACAAGGCGTCCGGGTTCGAACTCGGTGCCGACGACTACCTGACGAAGCCGTTCGAGTTGAAGGAGCTCGTGCTGCGTCTGCGAGCGCTCGATCGCAGACGCGGGCACGCGCGCCCGCCCGTGCGAGAGCTGGCGGGCCTGCGGCTGGACCCCTTCCGCCGCGAGGTCTACCGCGACGGCAGATACGTGGCGCTGACCCGTAAGCAGTTCGCCGTGCTCGAGGTGCTGGTCGCGGCGGAGGGCGGCGTGGTCAGCGCGGAGGAACTGCTCGAGCGCGCGTGGGACGAGAACGCCGATCCGTTCACGAACGCCGTGCGCATCACGGTCTCGGCGCTGCGCAAGCGGCTCGGCGAGCCGTGGCTGATCGCGACAGTGCTCGGCGTGGGCTACCGCATCGACGAGGAGGCCGGCCGTGCGGGCTGACGACGAGCCCGGCCGACGACCACCAGGACTGAGCGCTCGGCTGAAGCTCACGCTCAGCTACGCCGCGTTCCTCATGATCGCGGGTGCGCTGCTGCTCGCGGTGGTGTGGCTGTTCATCCTCCGTTACGTGCCGGCCAACGCGGTCAGCACGTTCGCCGGATTCATGCCTGGTCGCGACGACCTGGTGCGCGCCTTCGCACCGGCGGCCGCCTGGGCGCTCGTCTTCCTGCTGGCGTTCGGGCTGGCCGGCGGCTGGTTCCTGGCCGGACGGATGCTCGCACCGCTCACCAGGATCGCCGCCGCCACGAGACTGGCGGCAACCGGCTCGCTCGCCCATCGCATCCAGCTGGAGGGCCGCAACGACGAGTTCCGGGAGCTCGCGGATGCTTTCGACGACATGCTCGCGAAGCTTCAGGCGCACGACGCGGAGCAGCGCAGGTTCGCCGCCAACGCCTCCCACGAGCTGCGCACACCGCTGGCCATCACACAGACACTGCTCGACGTAGCGGCGAAGGACCCGGACCGCGACCCAGGCGAGCTCATCGAGCGGCTGCAGGCGGTGAACATCCGTGCCATCGAGCTGACCGAGGCGCTTCTGACGCTCACCCGCGCCGAGCAGCGGTCCTTCGTGCGTGAGCCCGTCGACCTCTCGCTCATCGTGGAGGAGGCTGCCGAGACGCTGCTCCCGCTCGCCGAGGAGCACGGCATCACGGTCGAGACGTCCGGCGACGTGGCACCCACGGTCGGCTCGCACGCGCTGCTCCTACAGATGACGACGAACCTGCTACACAACGCGATCGTGCACAACCTGCCGGAGCGCGGATCCGTGAACGTGCGCACGAGCATCCGCTCGCCATCCGTGGTTCTCGTCGTGGAGAACACGGGCGAGGTGCTCGGCCGCCAACTGGTGTCGACGCTGACCGAGCCGTTCCAGCGCGGAACGGCTCGTGTGCGTAGGGATCACGCGGGCGTCGGGCTCGGGCTGGCGATCGTGAAGAGCATCGTGCAGGCGCACGACGGGGAGCTGACGCTCGACCCGCTCGAGGCCGGCGGACTGCGCGTGACCGTGCGGCTGCGGGCGGATGAGTAGCGTGGAATCAGGCTGAAGAGGAGCGACAGATGCGAGCGATCGTGCATCACGAGTTCGGCGATCCGGCACAGGTGCTCGGCGTCGAGGAGGTTCCGCTGCCGGAACCGGGACCGCGAGAGGTGCGCCTTCGGGTGCTGCTTTCACCGATCCACAACCACGACCTGTGGACGATCCGCGGCACCTACGGATACAAGCCGGAGTTGCCTGCACGCGCCGGCACTGAGGCGGTGGGGATCGTCGACGCGCTCGGCGACGACGTCGAAGGCATCGAGCTCGGGCAGCGCGTGGCCACCGGCGGAACGTTCGGGGCATGGGCGGAGTGTGTGATCGCGAAGGCGGGTGCGCTCGTCCCGGTGCCGGACGGCATCCCGGACGAGGTCGCCGCTCAGCTCGTCGCGATGCCGTTCAGCGCCATCTCGCTGGTCGAGTTCCTCGACCTGCACGACGGAGATGTCATCGTGCAGAACGCGGCCAACGGCGCGGTCGGACGGCTGGTCGCGCAGATCGGGGCCAGCCGGGGCATCCGCGTGATCGGCATCGTGCGCAGGCAGACGGATGTCGGTGCGCTCGCCGAAGCGGGCATCCCGGACGTCGTCGCGACCGACGACCCCACCTGGCGCGACCGGGTGCTGGAGCTGGCGGGCGACCGGCCGATCGTCGCCGCGGTGGACTCGGTCGGCGGCACGGCATCCGGCGACCTGCTCGACCTGCTCGGCGAGGGCGGAACACTGGTGTCGTTCGGGGCGATGGCATCAGAGCGCATGGAGCTGTCGTCGGGCGACCTCATCTTCAAGCAGGCCGTGGTCAAGGGGTTCTGGGGCAGCAAGGTGTCAGCCGCGATGTCGGCGGAGACCAGACGCGTGCTGTTCGCGGAGCTGTTCCATCTGATCGGGAGCGGGCGGCTCACGCTGCCCGTCGACAGCGTGCACTCGATCGACGACGTGCGGGCAGCGGTCGAGGCGAGCAGCCGAGCCGGCCGCGTCGGCAAGGTGCTGCTGCGCCCCTGACTCGCGTCGACGGTGCTCTCAGCCGGCTGCGAGCTGTAGTTCCCTCGCGCGTCGCGGCTTTACCGTGGCCGTCCATCGGCCGTCGGGTTGGGCGCGCCAGCCGCCGCCGGGCGCGAAGTCCAGGTCGAGCGGCGCGAGAAGCGCGGCGTCCCAGCCGAGCGCGTCGGGACCAGGCGCATCCGGATGGTCGAAGTCGACGAAGAAGAGCACGGGAGTGCCGCGCTCGCTGAGGAGCGTGAGATTCCATTGCGTGTTGCCGAGGTCGTACGTTGCTTCCATGGCAACGACCGATGCCCAGTCCATGGTTCGCCCTTCCGGTCTCCGTAGCTGTAGCTTACTTACATGTCAGTAAGTTCTGGCATCCGAGAATACTCACACGTCGACGAAAGTCGGCATAGCGGCGACACGACCGAGGAGTCCAGGTGACCGCATCCACGAGGCGAGACGAGTCGCGCGGCAAGTCGAAGGCGCGCGCGGGAACGGCAGCGCGCCGGGAGGCCGTGCTCGAGGCCGCGATGAACGTGTTCGGTGAGCGCGGTTACAACAAGGCGGCGCTGACCGAGGTCGCCGAGCGCGCAGGGATGACGCACGCGGGCGTGCTGCACCACTTCGGCAGCAAGGAGCGGCTGCTGGTCGCCGTGCTGCAGTACCGCGACGGAGACGAGGTCGACGGGATCGCCGCCCGCGAGCAAGTGGAAGGGCCCGCGTTCGTCGGGCACATCCTCGACACCGTCGCGGCCAACACCGAGCGGCGCGGCGTCGTGCAGGCATACGCGGTGCTCTCCGCGGAGTCCGTCACCGAGGGGCATCCTGCCCAGGAGTACTTCCGCGGCCGGATCGCTGGGCTCCGCGAGAAGCTGATGCGCGTGCTGCGCGAGTTCGCGCGGGACGACGTGAGCGATGACGAGCTGCTGCGGGCCGCCAACTCGCTGATCGCGGTGATGGACGGCTTGCAGGTGCAGTGGCTGCTCGACCCGGATGCCGTGGACATGCCGGCCACGGTCGCCATGGTGATGAACGAGATCGTCGACCGGCTGGCATCCGGAACCCCGGCGCCCGACGCCCGGGAACGGGCGGACGCGCTGCTGGAGACCGCGGCCGACCCCGACGCGTGAGCCCGGGGCCGGCCGCTCCGCTCTAACCGACCACGCGCCCGCTCCAGGTGCCGACGGCCTCGACGTCGCCGGCGGCATCCGTCGCCGTGACCGAGACCGTGTGCGAGCCCTTGCCGAGCTCGATCGGCCCGCTCACGGCGACAGGTGCGCCGCCGTCGACGCTCGCGGTGAGCACCGCGGACGCGTCGCCCGTCGCGGCGATCACGAGCCCGACCGAGCCGCCCAGGTAGAAGCCGGCACCGTTGCGGTGGGCGTCGGGCGTGGCGAACGTCACGGTCGTGACCGGCGTGCCGGCCGCCGGGTAGTCCGCGATGTAGGCGGTGTGTCCGGTGGGCGAGGTGGCCGAGACGGTGTCGCCGGTGCTGTTGATGCCGTGCACGATGCCCCCGCCGCCGTTCAGGAACTGCGTGACCACGTGGTGGAACGTCACGTTCGGGTTCACCGGCGTCTGGATGGCCGACTCGGCGAACACGTTCTGGTCGACGCCGCCGGCTTCGCGGGTGGGATCGAAGAACGAGTAGATGCCGAGTCCGTACGCGTGGTGGCTCGTCACGGTGTCCGCGACCTGGTACGACGCGTAGCCGTCCCGGGTGCCGTCCATCCAGGATGCCTGCGTCGGCGGGTCGTACGGCAGCTCGCTCTGGTAGAAGACGGTCGTGCCGTCATCGCCGTTCCACACGGTCTGCGCCTGCTGGTAGTGCTCGACGAACAGCCCGTTCGCCTCCACGTGGTCGCCGTTCACCACCAGTCCGTGGTTGCCGGTGTTCTGCGTCCACCCCACGCCCGTGCCGTGGTCGGCACGCCACGACCAGATGTCGTCGAGCAGCACGTTGCTGCTGTTCACGACGATCGCCGTGTCAACACTCCCCTGCTGCGCTCCGCCGATGCGCACGAACACGTCGCTCAGGGTCGTCGGATCGCTCGGGTCGCTGAACCGCGCACGATCGGGCCCGACCTGCACCAGCACCTTGCTCGTGACCGCGCCGGCGTCGATCGTGAGCCCCGACACCTTGACGCCCTTCACGTCGCCGACCTCGATCGCCGCGTTGCCCCGCGTCGGGGTCAGCGTCGCTTCACCCTGACCGAGGATGACCGTGTCCGATCGGCGCACCCGCAGTGCCTGATCCAGGTTGTAGACGCCGGGCGTGACGATGAGGTTCTTGCCCGATGCCAGCTGCGCGTTGATCCGTGCTGCGGAGTCGCCGGGGTGAGCGATGTAGAACGCGCTCATCGGCAGGGACGTGCCGGCCGACGCATCCGTCGACCATGAGACGCCCGATGCGTTCTTCTGCGCCTTGGGCACGAACACCCGGTACTGGCCGTGATCCACGTAGAGGAACGGTGCCTGCCGGCTTTCCGGCGTCGAGCTCAGCGTGGTGTACGGCGGATTCGGATACGTCGCATCGCTGGGTGCACCGGTCACCCCGGAGAACACCTGGTTCCACACCCCGTTCGACCACGAGCCGACCGAGCTGTTCTCGGTGTACCACTGCTGCTGCGAGCCGTTCGTCACGAGCCCGTTGACGTTCGAGTCGGCGAGGAATCCGCCGCTCGCGTAAGCGCCGAAGCGGCCCATCAGTGTGAGGTTGCCGGCGATGTCGACGCGGCGCAGCGGAGCGGCCTGCGACACGGACCAACGCATGGTGTGCGGGTCGGTGATGCCCTCAGGGAACTGCCGCGTGGCATCCTCTCCGAGCGGCTCCTGGATCGGGTTGATCTTGACGTTGCTCAACGAGCGCCAGAAGTTGTCGAGCGAGCCAGGGCTCTGGCCCTCCCACGGAGCGGTCGGGTTCGACTGCACGGGCTCGACGTGCAACGCACCGTTGATCGTGACGTCGTCGGGCGATGCGCCGAGGCCCGCGACCGACTCGTAGAAGCCGACGTTCGCGTTGACGATGTTCGTCGCCGCGTCGGGGCCGGAGTTATTGGTGTTGGTGCCGCACCCGTACGTGCCTGGCAGGAAGTACACCTGGTACCGGTTCGACGAGAACTCCTGCTCGTTCGACACGGCAGCGAGCTTCGCGTTGATCGTGTCGTTGCTCATGCTCGGATCGAGGATGACCACGTTCGGCCCGAAGTCCGGTGCGGCCGGCGCACGGTACGACGGATCCGACTGGCAGCCGGCCGTCGGGTCGTCGGTCGGCGTGGCAGCGGATGCCGGCACCGCGCTCAGCAGGCCGAGCCCGCTGAGCGCGAGTGCCGAGGTGGCGAGAACGGTCGCACCGGTCAGGATGCGACGGGAAGGCGCGGAACGACTCATCTGGTTCTCCTTCGAACGAGAGGCGGTCACTTACTGACCGGAAAGTAACCCTGCCACGCAGCGCGTTCCTGCGCCACCCCTTCGAGGGTGAGGTTCCGCTGGTCAGGGCTGAATGTTCTCCAGGTCCTCGAGCAGGCTCGGGTGCGTGGGCTCCCAGCCGAGCAGCTCACGGGTTCGGGCGCTCGAGGAGGGCTGGTCCATCGCGAAGATCGGACCGAGCGGACCGTAGGTCTCCTCGGGCACGCGTTCGACCGGCAGCCCGAGCCGACGGCCGATCACCGCGGCGATGTCGCGCACCGCGTCGCCCTCGTCTGCCACCGCGTGCCAGGCGGTGCCGGCATCCGCTTCCTCGAGCGCAAGCCGGAACAGCACGGCCGCATCGAGGGCGTGTACGGCGGGCCAGCGCTGGGTGCCGTCGCCCGGGTAACCGGAGACACCAGTTTGGCGAGCGATCTGAGTGAGCAGGCCGGCGAAGCCGCCCGTGCCGTTGTTGTGCACGGTGCGCGGCAGGCGCACGGCGCTGGCGCGCACTCCGCGATCCGCTAGGGCGAGCGTGGCTGTCACGGACTGGCTGCGGCCGCCGACCGGGCCGCCGACAGGCAGCGGATCGTCCTCCGTCGAGGCACGCCCAGGAAAGGAGGGAGTGCCGGAGACCCGTACCAGCGGGCGACCGCTTCCCACCAGCTCCTCGCCGATGGCCGCGCTGGCGGCGGTCTCCTCGGCGATCGCGCGATCGAGAGCCTCCGGGCTGCTGAAGTCGTTCGCGAAGGCCAGATGGATGACGCCATCGCTCTGCGCGGCTCCGGCCCGAAGAGTGTCGATCGCCGCGAGATCTCCGCGAATGGTTTGCGCTCCCGCCCGCTCCAGCGCGCGAGCCGAGGCATCCGAACGCGCGAGCGCCAGAACGGTGTGTCCGTTCCCGAGCAGTTCCGAGACGACGGCCGAGCCGACCAGGCCGCTGCCGCCGGTAATGAAGACGTGCATGAGATCTCCCTGATGAGTGATGGGACCGATGTCTCATCACTGTACACCCGTGATGGGACAAAAGTCCCATCGGTAGACTGGATGCATGTCTCGATGGGAACCCGGTGCGCGCGAACGGCTCGTCGTCGCCGCCGTCGAGCTGTTCTCCGAGAAGGGCTACGACGACACGACGGTGTCCGAGATCGCCGAGCGCGCAGGACTCACGAAGAGCACGTTCTTCAGGTACTTCCCCGACAAGCGCGAACTCCTGGTCGCCGGGCAGGAGACGCTCGGAACGCTCTTCGCCGAGGGCATCGCCGGAGCGCCTCCAGGGGCGACCCCTCTGGAGGCGGTCGGCGCCGGTCTCGAGGCGGTCGCGGGTGCCATGGGCCCGATCAACCGGGAGCTATGGCCCCGCATGAAGGCCGCGATTGCGGCCAGCGCGGAGCTTCAGGAACGCGACGCGCTGAAGAGCGTGGGCCTTGCGGCATCCATGACATCCGCTCTCGTCGCTCGCGGCGTGCCGGAGCCGACCGCCCACCTCGCCGCGGAGCTCGGCCTGCTCGCGTTCAAGCGCGGCTACGCCGAGTGGACGGAGGGCGACTCCGACAACGGTCTCGCGCACTACATGTCCGTCGCGCTGAACGAGCTGCGCGCGGCGACCGCGACGCTGGGCTGACCGTTACGATCAACCGATCGGTGGCACACCCTGACCGTTCGGTTGATCCGCCAGGACCCGGCGCCGAAGACGCTGGAGTCATGACAAACACCAACGCTCCTCAGGTCAGCACCGGCATCGCCGCGCTTCGTCGTGCTGCGTTCCGTCCCGTGCTTCTTCTGCTCACCGGCTTCCTCGTGGTGAGCGCCGCCATGATCGCGGTGCTCGTCGCCATGGTGGTGAACCACGCATCCGTCGACACGGCGATCTGGATCCGCTGCTCGCTCGTGCTCGCCAGCGCGGTGGTGCTGCTGCTGATCGCGGCATCCGCCGCCCGCGGCTCCCGCGCCGCCTGGATCCGGCTGCGCATCATCAGCCCGATCGTGGTCGTCGCGGTCATCGTGATCGTCTCGATCCCGGGATTCCTCCCCGACTGGGTGCGGCTGGAGCAGGCGGTCTGCGGGCTGCTCGTGCTGCCGGCGGCCATCATCGTGAATCTTCCGCGCATGGGACGGCTCTTCCCCAAGGCCGTGTCCTCCGCCACGGCATAGGGTCGGTACGTGATCGACCCCCGTTGGCGGACGGTTCTCACCTACGCGCCCTATCTCGTGCTGGGGATGCTCGCAGCATTCGCCGTCGGCACCGAGTGGGGCGCGTGGGCGCGCCTGGTGCCCGTGCTCATCCTGTGCGCGGCGTACGCCGCCTGGGTGCTCGTGATGCGGAATCTGCCGTTCCGCTGGCGCGACCGGCCGCTCGCCATCGGCGTGTTCATGGCAGGCGCCATCCTGCTGAACCTCGCGCTCGTGCTGCTCCAGGGGTACTTCGGGTTCCTCACGATCGCGACGTTCACCTTCGCCTACTCGCTCGTCGAATGGCCGTGGGAGCTGTTCGCCGTCGGCGGCACCGCCATCGTCGCGGGCCTCGCCCAGAGCTCGAGCTTCGGGCCGGACCTGCTCGGATTCATCGGCAGGGTCGTGGTGGTCGCCATCAACATCGTCATCATGTGCGGTCTCTCCTGGGGTCTGCTCATCGCCCAGCGGCAGGACGAGCGAGCCGCCACCGCCGCGGAGCGGGCCAGGCTGGCCCGCGAGATCCACGACACGCTCGCTCAGCGCTTCGCCGGCGTCGTGACGCAGCTGCAGGCGGCCGAACAGGCTCCGGATGATGCCGCACGCCGTCGCCACTCGGATGCCGCGATCGAGCTCGCGAGGGACGGCCTCGCCGAGGCGCGGCGCTCGGTGCAGGCGCTCCGACCGGCCGCACTCGACGCGATGCGACTCAACGACGCCCTGCGCAACCTGGCCGCGAGCTGGTCGGCGCGCACGGGCATCCCGGTCGACTTCGGCGTCTCGGGCGACGGCCGCACGCTCTCGACGGATGCCGAGGTCGCGCTGCTCAGAACGGCCCAGGAGGCGCTCGCCAACGTCGAGCGGCACGCCCAGGCGCATCGCGTGGTGCTGACCCTTCGATCGGATGCCGCGGGCACACGCCTCGAGGTGCGCGACGACGGCCGCGGCTTCGACCCGGCCGAGCGGCACGAGCGCATTCCCCAGCCGGAAGAAGGCGGGTACGGTCTGGTGGCGATGCGCGAACGAATCGAATCCGTGGCCGGCGCCCTGGTCGTCGACTCGAGGCCAGGACACGGCACCGCGGTGCGGGCCGAGGTGCCGGCATGAGCGACGGCACGACGCCGATCCGGCTGCTGGTCGTCGACGACCATCCCGTCGTGCGCGACGGGATCGTCGGCATGGTGGCATCCGCTCCCGACGTCGAGGTCGTGGGCGAGGCGTCCGACGGCGCCGAGGCCGTCTCGCTGGCGCGAGTGCTGGACCCCGACGTCGTGCTGATGGACCTGCGGATGCCCGGCACCGACGGCGTCGCCGCGACCCGCGAGTTCGCGCGGCTCGGCATCCGGGCCAGGGTCGTCATCCTGACCACGTTCGACTCCGACTCCGACGTGCTGCCGGCGGTCGAGGCGGGCGCGACGGGGTACTTGCTCAAGGATGCGCCGCGCGACGACCTGCTGCGGGCCATCCGTGCCGCGGCGGCCGGCGAGGCGGTGCTCGCGCCGTCGGTCGCGTCACGCCTGATGGGACGCGTGCGCACTCCGGAGGCGAACGCGCTCAGCCCTCGGGAGCTGGAGGTGCTCGCGCTCGTCGCCGACGGAGCGACCAACCGCGCCGTCGGCGCCAGGATGCACCTCAGCGAGGCCACCGTGAAGACGCATCTGCTGAGCATCTACGCCAAGCTCGGCGTCGGCGATCGCGCGGCCGCCGTCGCCGAGGGCTTCCGCCGCGGGCTGTTGACCGGATAGGCGCTACTTGCCGGAGTTCTCGCCGACGAGCTCGGTCTGGATCTGTTCCAGTGAGCGCCCCTTCGTCTCCGGAACCCGGAACATGAAGAACAGGAACGAGGCGACGCCGATCGCCGTGTACACGAAGAACGTGCCCTGCCGGGTGATCAGCATGTTCAGCGTGAGGAACGATCCGGCGACGACGAAGTTCGCCGCCCAGTTCGTCATGGTGGAGACCGACATGGCCTTGCTGCGCAGTCCGCTCGGGAAGATCTCGGAGATCATCAGCCAGAACACCGGTCCGAGCCCGATCGCGAACGCCGCGATGTAGACGATGAGGCAGATCAGGGCCAGCCAGCCTGCGGTGTGTTGCAGCGTCGGGACGGCGAAGTAGATGCCCAGCACCGCAAGCGACACCGTGAGACCGATGGTGCCGATGAGCAGCAGCGCGCGGCGCCCGACCCGGTCGAGCAGCAGCACGGCCACGATCGTGAAGACCACATTCGTGACACCCACGAACACCGTCTGCCCGATCGAGCTGCTGGCCGAGAGTCCGGTGTCGGAAAGGATGGTCGGCGCGTAGTAGATCACGGTGTTCACACCCACGAACTGCTGCGCGACCGCGAGCCCCAGCCCGATCAGGATCAGCGGACGAACCTTCGGGCCGAACAGGTCCCTCACCTTGCTGCCGGCCTCGCGCTCGTTCGCCTCCCTGATCTCCTTCAGCTCGCCGTCGACATCCGCCTTCTCGTCGCCCTCGCGCAGCTTCTCCAGCACCTTTCGCGCGTCGTCTTCACGGCCCACCTGCGCGAGCCAGCGCGGAGTGTGCGGCACCGTGAGCATGCCGATCGCGAGGGCCGCGCCGGGGAGCGCGGCGATTCCGAGCATCCATCGCCAGTTGCCGGGAAGGCCCTGGAAGGCGAAGTTGACCAGATACGCGATGAGGATGCCCGACGTGATCGCCAGCTGGTTGAACGAGACGAGTCCGCCGCGCACTCGAGGCGGCGCGACCTCCGAGATGTACAGCGGGGAGACGAACGATGCCGTGCCCACCGAGACTCCGAGCAGGAAGCGGAACCCGATGAGCATCGGCACCGAGAACGACAGCGCGCACCCGATCGCGGCGATGAAGTAGACGCAGCCGGAGATGACCTTCGTCCATTTGCGGCTGATCTTGTCGGCCAGGTAACCCGAGATCAGCGCGCCAACGATGGCGCCGAGCAGCAGCACCGAGACGATCCACTCCTGCGCCGTGGCGTCGGCGTGCAGATCCTTCTTGATGAAAAGCAGCGCGCCCGAGATGACTCCGGTGTCGTACCCGAACAGCAGCCCGCCGATCGCCGCGATGATCGCGGCCCTGATGATGAGTCCGTTGGCGCTCGATCGCACCTCTGAGATGAAGCCGGCCATGGCATCCAAGCAAGCCCCGGGCGCCCCTTCTTGGTAGGGCTTGACGGATGCCTCCGCAGCGGCGCAGCGCCTGCTCCGCTGACGCAGATTGCGGGCGTTGGGCATCCGACCCGCAATTTGCGTCAGCGGAAGAGGCCGCGGCGAGGTCAGACGGTGAGCAGCACCTTCGTGGCCCGGCGCTCGTCCATCGCCTTGTAGCCCTCGGCTGCCTGCTCGAGCGGCAGCGTGAGATCGAACACCTTGCCCGGGTCGATCTTGCGCGTCCAGATGAGGTCGATCAGCTCGGGCAGGAACCGGCGGACGGGTGCCGGACCGCCGAGGAGGTGCACCTCGGAGAAGAACAGCTCGTCGCCGGGGATGGCGACGTCGTGCGCGACACCGACGAAGCCGATGTGCCCGCCGGCGCGAGTGGAGCGGATGGCCTGCAGGAACGACTCCTGCGTTCCGACCGCCTCGATCACGCTGTGAGCGCCGAGGCCGCCGGTGAGCTCCTTGATGCGAGCCACTCCCGCATCGCCCCGCTCCTCCACGATGTCGGTCGCACCGAACTCGCGCGCCAGCGCCTGCCGGTCCGCGTGGCGGGACATCGCGATGATCCGCTCCGCGCCGAGCTGCTTCGCGGCCAGAACGCCGAGCAGGCCGACCGCTCCGTCGCCGACGACCGCGACCGTCTTGCCGGGCCCGGCTTCTGCGGCGACCGCGGCGAACCATCCGGTGCCCAGCACATCGGATGCCGCCAGCAGCGACGGGATGAGGTCGGGGTCGGGCTGCCCGGGCGTCGCGACGAGCGTGCCGTCGGCCAGCGGGATGCGCGCCTTGGTCGCCTGCGTTCCGATCGAGCCCATCCCCACGACGTGCACGCAGCGGGACTGGTAGCCGGCCTGGCAGATCTCGCACGTGTTGTCGGAAGCCATGAACGAGCCGACGACGAAGTCGCCGACCTTGATGTTCTTCACGTTCGCGCCGATCTCTTCGACCACGCCGACGTACTCGTGTCCCATCGGGGTGTGGTCCGGATGGTCGACCCCGCGGTATGGCCAGAGGTCCGAGCCGCAGATGCAGGTCGCAGCCAGACGGATGATCGCATCCGTCGGCTCGATGATCGTCGGGTCCTCGCGCTCGCCGACGCTGATCTCGCCGGGAGCATCCATGATGACTGCGCGCATTGCGCCGCCTCCAGTTGTGGTCGATGGTGTGCGATACAAGGCAACACCACCGGGCGCACGCGTGGGAGTTCCTGCCGGAACAGGTACTGACAGGGCATCCTTCGCGCGCGGCGGGCACGGCCTCCGGCGAATTGTGGGCCCGAGGTGCCGCCTATCCGTGATGAGGCGACACTTCGCGACCACCATTTCGCGACGGTGAGTGTGCCGGATGCGACGCTCACCGACTGGGAGCGGCGGTGCTGCTGCGCACGACGAGGTTCGTGGAGAGCTCCGCGCGGTTGTTGTAGTCGGCGGAATTGCCGGCCACGAGCATCCTGACGGCGAGGGCGGCCATCTCGGCGAGCGGCTGCCTCACCGTCGTCAGCGGCGGAGCCATCCAGCCCGCGGAAGGAATGTCGTCGAAGCCGATGACGCTCAGGTCTTCCGGTATGCGCAGCCCGTGCCGGCGTGCCGCCTCGTACACACCCATGGCCTGCACGTCACTGGCCGCGATGATGGCGGTCGGCCGGTCGTCCACGCTCAGCAGCTCCTGGGCGGATGCCAGTGCCGACTCGAAGTGGAAGTCGCCCTCGGCGACGAGCTCGGGGTCGGGAGTGATGCCGGCGCGACCAAGCGCGGCGCGGTATCCGTCGAGGCGCGCCTGGGCGCAGAGCGTGTCGACGCGCCCGGTGATGGTGGCGATGCGCCGGTGGCCGAGGTTCAGAAGGTGCTCGGTGGCCTGCATGCCTCCCGCCCAGTTGGACGAGCCGATCGAGGGTACCCCAGCCTCCGGCTGACCTACCGGGTCAATCACCACGATCGGCTTCTTGAGTCTGCGCAGGCGGCTCCATGCCGCGTCGGACAGATCGCTGAGCGTGAGGATGACGCCGTCGGTGTTGCCGCGCTCGACGCTGCTGACCCACTGTCCGATGTCGCCCGTGCTCCTGGCGACCGAGACGGCGACGCGGAGCCCGGAGCGCAGCGCCTCCTCCTCTGCGCCGCGGATGATGTCGACGGACCACGGGCTCAGATCGCCGAACACGAGATCGATCAGGCCTCCGCTACGGCGGGTGGAGGCACGGCGCTCGTAGCCGGACTCGAGGAGCGCGGCTTCCACCCGCCGCCTGGTCTCCGATCCGATGTCGTCGTGGCCGTTGAGCACCTTCGACACGGTCGGCACCGACACCTCAGCCAAGTCGGCCACTCGTTGCAGAGTTACCCGTTCCACCGACCGCCTATTCTCCTCGATGTATCAGCGAAATTTTCGAATCCAAGATCCAGCCTAGCGCACCGTTGACACGGTGGTCCCCCAGGGTTTACCGTGAGCAATTGTTCAGAGCTCAACCAAAAACCTCGATGTGGAGTGCGAAAGTTTCTCTGACTTTCTGGATGATTTCGGGCACCAGAAACCTCGGGCGGCGAGTGCGCGTTCCGGCCTGACCTTGATCCACGCTCCGCACCGGACCTCGACGGGGAGGAACGACAGGAATGCCCAAGACACTCAGCAGGCGCGAGGCGCTTGCACTCGGCGGTGCCGCGTTCGTGGGGGCAGTGACTCTGCTCGCGGTAGGCAGCGAATCGGCATTCGGCGACGTGCAGCACGGCTCGATGCCGGTCACGCCGTGGCCGGAAGCCGAACGGATCGCTCGATCGGTGAAACGACCTCGCATCCCGCACCGTTCGCGTTCTGTCACGGAATTCGGAGCGGTCGGTGACGGCACGACGGACTGCACGCAGGCGTTCAAGAACGGGATTGCGGCCCTGGCGCAGAAAGGCGGAGGTCAGCTCACGGTTCCCGCCGGCACCTACTTGACCGGCGCCATCCATCTCGAGAGCCGCATCGATCTGCACGTGGAGAAGGATGCGACGATCCTGTTCTCCACCGACCCGAACGCGTACCTGCCCGTGGTGTACACACGATTCGGCGGCGAGGAGTGCATGAGCTTCTCGCCCTTCATCTACGCCTACGGCAAGCACGACATCGCGATCACCGGAGAGGGGACCATCGACGGGCAGGCCAGCACCACGGCGTGGTGGCCGTATACGGGCAGCGCGACGTGGGGCTGGAAGCCGGGCATGCCGACGTCGGATGCCGACGGCGCCGCACTCGACGCGATGGCCGAGGCGGGAGTGCCGGTGAAGGATCGCGTCTTCGGCGCTGGGCACTACATGCGACCGACGCTCATCCAGCCCTACAAGTGCGAGCGTGTGCTGATCTCGGGCGTGACGACGCACCGCACCCCGAACTGGCAGCTCAACCCGGTGCTGTGCACCGATGTCACGGTCGAGAACGTGACGGCCAGCAGCCACGGTCCCAACAACGACGGATGCGACCCGGAATCCTGCGATCGCGTGCTCATCACCGGCTGCACCTTCGACACCGGCGACGACTGCATCGCCATCAAGGCAGGCAAGAACGCCGACGGACGTCGCGTGAACGTGCCGTGCCAGAACATCGTGATCCAGCAGTGCGAGTTCTTCGACGGGCACGGCGCCATCACGATCGGCAGCGAGATGACCGGCGGTGTGCGCAACGTGTACGCCAGGGACAACCGGTGCGACTCGAAGAACCTCAACGAGGGCATCCGTCTGAAGACGAACTCGATGCGCGGCGGATTCATCACCGATGTGCACGTGCGCGACCTGACGATCGAGGAGGTGCAGGATGCCGTGCTCATCGTCGACTTCTTCTACGGAGAAGGACCGGGGCACGGTTTCAACCCGACGGTCAAGAACATCACGCTGGAGAACGTGCGCGTGGGAACGGCGACGTACCCGCTCTACGCCGTCGGCTATGCCGACGACCACATCAGCGACATCAGCCTCACGAACGTGCTCGTCGACACGGCGGCGCGTTCGTCGGTCTCGAAGTACACCGACAACGTCACCTTCACGAACGTGTGGGTGAACGGGCAGAAGACGCAACCGCCGAAGCCGTTCGCGAACCTCGCCGCCGCGTTCAACGACATCGGCACGGGCACCGCAGCCTCGCCGGGGAACCTCGACGGGTCGGGCGACTACCTGACGAGGGACTCGCTCGCGGCGGCCGGTCTCGCACCGGGTGCGACCATGAAACACGGTGCCTTCACGTTCACCTGGCCGAACTCGGCGGTAGGGAGCAACGACAACGTCGCAACCGGTGACGAGACGATTCTGTTCGCCGGTACCGGAAGCCAGCTCGGATTCCTCGGCCTGGCGACCCACGGAAACCACAGCGGAACCGTGACGATCAACTACTCGGATGGCTCGACCAGTTCCGGCCCCCTCGCGTTCAGCGACTGGTGGCACACCACGCCCTCCGCGGGCGACGAGGCCGTGGCGACCGCGAACGCCGTCGGCACAGGGCCGGCGGGCAGTGGTCACACGGTGGGGATCTTCTGCGCCTCGGTGCCGATCACCACGGGCAAGACCGTCGAGTCCGTCGAGCTCCCTGCCGACGGGAACATGCACCTCTTCGACATGGCGATCGGGTGAGTGCGATGACGATCAAGCGAACCATCGTGAACCCCGCCATTGCCGTGGTGAGCGCACTGGCACTGGCATCGGTTCCGATCGCGGCGACCGCGGCTCCCGCGGACGGCCATGGCGGCGGCCACGGCGCCACCCTCTACGTGGCGCAAGACGGCAGTGCTCCGTACTCGACCATCCAGGCGGCGGTGGATGCCGTGCCGACGGGCAACACGACGCCAGTCACCATCGTGATCTCCGCGGGAACCTACGTCGGAACGGTCGACGTTCCGGCCGACAAGCCGAAGATCAGCTTCGTCGGTGCGACCGGCGACCCCGCCGACGTGGTCATCACGGAAAACCACTACGCCGGCATGCCCGACCCCTCAGGGAACGGGTACGGCACAGAGGGATCCGCCACCATGACCGTCGAGGCGAACGACACGACGATAGACGGCATCAGCGTCGCCAACGCGTACGACCCCGTGCTGCACCGGAACGACCCGGGCGGGCAAGCGGTAGCACTGCGCACGACCGGTGACCGCATCGCGCTCTACAACGACCGCGTGACCGGGAGACAGGACACCCTGTACCTCGACACGCCGACGCCGACCGCGACAGCTCGGGTGTACGTGCGAGACACCTACGTCTCTGGATCGGTGGACTTCATCTTCGGCGGAGCGACGGCGGTCTTCGACCACGACACGATCGATTCCGTCGACGCCGGTTACGTCACCGCCGCCAACACCGAACTGGATAACCCTCACGGATTCCTCTTCACGGGCTCCAGGTTCGTGGGAGAGACCGGGGCGGGAACCATCGCACTCGGGCGGCCATGGCACCACACCGGAGATCCAGCGCCCTTCGCATCCGTCGTTGTTCGTGACTCGAACCTCGGGGCACAGATCGCGGACCACCCGTGGACGGGCATGGCCGGATGGTCGTGGGTCTCGGCGCGGTACTACGAGTACAAGAACACCGGACCGGGTGCCACCTCAGGCCCCGACAACCTCTACCGGCCGCAACTCACCGACGCCCAGGCGCGCGACTACACGGCCAAGAACTACCTCGCCGGCTCCGATCACTGGTCGCCGTGGGACCACGACGCACCGACGGTGACGCCGGCGCAGAAGATCTGCCGACCGGAGCAATACGGCGCGACGCCGGACGGCGTGACCGACGACACGGCCGCGATCCAGAAGGCGCTGGATGCCTGTGCAGACGGCGGTCGCGTCTCCCTCGCCGGCGGGAAGTACCTCACCGGCCCGGTCAAGGTCGCCGACAAGGAGACGGTCGAACTCGTCAAGGGCTCGGCGCTCCTCGCCACGACCAAGGTGAGCGCCTATCCAGCATCCGGCTCGCACCTCGCTCCGCTAATCGACGTCAGCAACGCGAACGGTGTCACGCTGACCGGCGGCGGCACCATCGACGGGCAGGGCTCGCCGTGGTGGGACACCATCAAGGCGGAGAAGACAGCAGGCAAGGACCTCTCGCCTCGGCCGGGGCTGATCTCGATCACCAACGCGAAGAACGTGACGATCGACACGCTCACCATGAAGGATGCCCCCAACTCGCACATCTCGATGCACAACGTGACGGATGCCGCGGTTACCGGTGTGACCATCTCCTCACCGAGCGACAGTCCGAACACCGACGGCATCGATGTGTGGTCCTCGACGAACGTCACGATCAGCAGGTCCTCGATCAGCGACGGCGATGACAACGTTGCGCTGGACTCCTCGGCCGGAGCCCCGACGAGCGGGATCACCGTCGTCGAGAACCGCATCGGGGCGGGACACGGACTGTCGATCGGCAGCTACACCGCCGGCGGCATCAGCAACGTGAGGTTCGGCGACAACTCGCTCGTGGGGACCAGTATGGGCATGCGCATCAAGACGGCACGGGGCCGAGGCGGTGAGATCAGCGGCGTCACCTATGACCACCTGGCGATGACCAACGTCTCCACCGCGATCGCGATCACCGCCTACTACCCGAAGGTGCCCGCAGACGACGACCCGGCGCAGCCGGTGACGGCGACTACCCCGAACATCCACGACGTCACGATCTCGAACGTGTCGGCGACCGGATCGGATGCGGCGGGCGAACTCGTCGGGCTTCCGGAGAAGCCGCTCACCGCGATCTCGCTTCAGGGGGTGAACATCGCCGCGACGACCGGACTCACGATCCGGAACGCCACGGTCACCTCCGATGCCGCGACCGCGATCACGGTACAGTCGGGCGCTCCGATCATCCTGCAGAGCGAGGCGAGCTACAACGGCCAGACGGCGACTCCCCCGCAGGGTCTGCCTGACCTCGCCGCGGCGTTCAACGACATCGGCACCGGCACGACCGCTTCACCCGGCAACCTCGACGGCGCAGGGCGCTACCTCACGCGCGACTCGCTGGCGACGGCCGGCCTCACGCCGGGCGCAACGGTCAAACACGGCGCCTTCACGTTCACCTGGCCCGCGGTGGATCCTGGGAGCAACGACAACGTCGCCACCTCGGGTGAAACCATCCTCTTCGGCGGCAGCGGGAGCAGTCTCGGCTTCCTCGGCCTGGCGACGAACGGCAACCAGAGCGGATCGGTGACCATCCACTACACGGACGGTACGACAAGCACCGGCACCCTCTCGTTCAGTGACTGGTGGCACACGACGCCATCGGCAGGCGACGAAGCGGTGGCCAGCGCGACGAGCAGCGACAACCACGCGGTCGGCATCTTCTGCGACACCGTGGCGCTCACCGCAGGCAAGACGGTTCAATCTGTCGAACTGCCGCCGAACGGCAAGCTGCACGTGTTCGGCATGGCGATCGGGTGATGCGGATGCCTCGCCCGTAGCCACGAGACCGCGCCACGTGCGCGCGACCCACCATGGCCTCGGTGGTCGTGCGCACGTGGCGCCCTTCTGCCCCAAGCCGTCGCCTCACACCGGGTTCGCCCCGGCCAGCTGGGCGACTCGCTCTGCGACGAGCAGGAGGCCGACGAGGATCATGGCCATCCCGGAGACGCGGCTGATGATGCGCGCCGCCACCGGACGAGCC
>NZ_JBQCIE010000087.1:0-61812 GCF_051954055.1 Humibacter sp.
CCCGCGGGCGCTCTTCGACCGCTTTCGCATCGCGGTGCTCGCCACGACGGACGATCCCGCCGACGACCTCTCGGCGCACCTGGCCCTCCGCGACGACCCGGACTTCGCCGGCCGCGTCGTGCCCACCTTCCGCGCCGACCGATACATGCATCCCCTGCAGCCGGGGTGGCGGAACGCGCTGGATACGCTGTCGGCGGCCGCGAACATCGACTGCGGAACGTACGCGGGCCTTCTTGACGCGCTTCGCTCGCGGCGTGAATACTTCAAGGCCGCCGGCGGCACCGCTACCGACACGGGCGTGATCGATGCCGGAAGCGAGCCGCTCTCCGACGCGGATGCCGAGCGCATCCATCGCGACGCCCTCGCCGGCACGATCACGCAGGCCGACGCCGACGCGTACCGCCGCAACCTGCTCTATCGCCTTGCCGAGATGAGCGCGCATGACGGCCTCGTCATGCAGTTGCACGCGGGCGTCATCCGCAACCACCACCGGCCGACTTTCGACGCGTTCGGACCCGACACAGGGCACGACCTGCCCGCGGTCGGCGGTTACACCGTGCCGCTCACCCCGATCCTGCGCGACTTCGGCGTGAACGAGACGTTCCGGCTCGTGCTCTTCACCGTGGACGAGACGCTGTTCTCCCGGGAGATCGCGCCACTCGCCGGCTTCTACCCGAGCGTGTACGCGGGCGCGCCGTGGTGGTTCCTCGACTCCCCCGCGGGCATCGCCCGCTACCGTTCCGCCGTCACCGACTCGGCCGGCTTCGCCAAGACCAGCGGGTTCATCGACGACACCAGGGCGTTCTGCTCGATTCCCGCGAGGCACGACATGTCACGACGACTGGACGCCGGCTACCTGGCATCCCTCGTCGTCACCCACCAGTTGACCGAGGAAGACGCGCTCGGCGTCGCGCGGCGCCTCGTGTCGGACATCCCGCGAGGCGTGTTCCGGCTGTAGCCGACCGCTACAGGTTGATCATGTGGCCGACGAGGCCGTGGAAGGCGTCCTGCATCGACTCTGACAGCGAAGGATGCGGGTGCACGTTGCGTGCAAGCTCCAGCGCTCCGAGGTCCCACTTCTGTGCAAGCGTCAGCTCCGGCAGCAGCTCGGAGACGTCGAGCCCGACCATGTGACCGCCGAGCAGCTCGTGGTACTTCTTGTCGGCGACGAGCTTCACGAAACCCCTGGCGTCTCCGAGCGCGTGAGCCTTCGCGTTGGCCATCATCGGGAATGTGGATACCTCGACGTCGTAGCCGGCGTCGCGCGCCTGCTGCTCGGTGAGACCGAAGCTCGCTACCTGCGGCTGCATGTAGGTGGCGCGCGGCATGTTGCGGTAGTCGCCGAGTGTCATGGTCTCCGCACCACCAATCGTCTCAGCGGCGACGACGGCCTGCGCCTCAGCCACGTGGGCGAGCTGCAGCTTGGCGGTGACATCGCCGATCGCGTAGATGCCCGGCACGTTCGTGCGCATGTGGTCATCGATGGCGATCGCGCCGCGGTCGGTGAGCTCGACTCCCGTGTTCTCCAGACCGTAACCGGTGACGTTCGCGGCGAAGCCGACCGAGATGAGCGCCTTGTCCGCGGTGATGCTGCCCTGGGCGCCGTCCGCACCGGTGTAGGTCACCGTGACCTGGTTGCCGTCGTCGACGACCGACTCCACCTTCGTCGATGCCAGAATCGGCACGCCGAGCGCCTTGAAGTGCTTCGTGACCTCCTTCGACACGTCGACGTCCTCGTTCGGAAGCGCGCGGTCGAGGAACTCGACGACGGTCGCCTGCACCCCGTAGCTCGCCAGCACATACGCGAACTCGAGCCCGATCGCTCCGGCGCCGACGATCACGATCGACTTCGGCAGCTCGCGGGTGAGGATGAGCTCCTTGTAGGTCTGCACGTTCTCGCTGAGCTCGACACCGGGCAGCAGGCGCACGGTCGAGCCGGTCGCGATGATCGCGTTGTCGAACGTGAGCTGCTCCGTGCCGCCCGCGGCGAGCGCGACATCCATCGACTTCGGTCCGGTGAAGAAGCCGTGCCCTTCGAACTGGGTGATCTTGTTCTTGCGCATGAGGAAGTTGACGCCCTTGGCACGCGCATCCGCGACCTTGCGGCTGCGGTCCCAGCCGACGCCGTAGTCGGCGTGGATGTCGCCGGAGATGCCGAACTCGGCGCCCTCGCGCGTGACCAGCCCGAGCACCTCGGCGTTGCGGATCAGCGTCTTCGCCGGAACGCAGCCGATGTTCAGACACACCCCGCCCCAGTACTGCTGCTCGACGATGGCGACCTGCAGGCCGAGCTGCGCGGCACGCACGGCGGCGACGTAACCGCCAGGGCCGGCACCGAGCACGACGACGTCGAAATGGGGCATGAGTCCTCCTCAGGTCGTTCCAGGCGCATTCGCTACGCGATGCTACCTGTTACTCCGCCGCAGCGAGCTGGCCGCAGGCGCCGTCGATCTCCTTGCCGCGCGTGTCGCGGAGGGTGGTCGGGATGCCCGCGGACTCGAGCCGGTGCACGAACTCCGACGTGACATCCGTCTCGCTCGCCGTCCAGATGGAACCCGGCGTCGGGTTCAGCGGGATCGGGTTCACGTGCACCCAGCCCCGGCCCCGCTCGTTGAGCTTCTGCGCGAGCAGGTCGGCGCGCCACGCGTGGTCGTTCATGTCTTTGATGAGCGCGTACTCGATGGAGACACGGCGGCCGGTCTTCTCGAAGTAGTAACGGGCGGCATCCAGTGCCTCGTCGACCTTCCAGCGCGAGTTCACCGGGATCAGCTCGTCACGCAGACCGTCGTCCGGTGCGTGCAGTGAGAGCGCGAACGTCAGCGGGATGTCCTCAT
This sequence comes from Humibacter sp., assembly GCF_051954055.1. Lineage (NCBI taxonomy): Bacteria > Bacillati > Actinomycetota > Actinomycetes > Micrococcales > Microbacteriaceae > Humibacter > Humibacter sp. The sequence goes on from NZ_JBQCIE010000087.1 coordinate 2,835, forward strand.
CGGCGAGCTTGCGGATGGCAGGCACCAACCCGACCGATGACACCGTGATGCCGCGCGCGGACATGCCGAGGCCGTCGGGCTGCGGGGCCAGCAGGGTCCGAACCGCGCTCATCAGGCGCTTGTAGTTCGCCAGCGGTTCCCCCATGCCCATGAAGACGATGTTGTGGACCCTCTCCGGCGCACCCGAGGCACGGTGCCCGAGCGCGCCTTGAGCGATCGCTCGATTGGCCGCAACGACCTGGTCGACGATCTCCGCCGCCGAGAGATTGCGAGTGAGACCCGCCTGGCCGGTGGCGCAGAACGGGCAGTTCATGCCGCAGCCTGCCTGCGAGGAGATGCACAGTGTGATGCGGCCCGGGTACCGCATGAGCACGGACTCCACGAGGGCACCGTCGAACAGCCGCCAGAGGAACTTGATGGTGCGGCCGTCGTCTGTGCGCAGACGACGCACCTCCGTGAGAAGCGGCGGCAGCAGTGCCGAGATGAGCTCCTCGCGACCGGATGCCGGCAGATCGGTCATGGCCGAGGCATCCGTCGTGCAGTGCGTGAAGTAGTGCGTCGACAGCTGCTTGGCGCGGAAGGCCGGCAGGCCGAGTTCCACGACCTTCGCCTTGCGCTCGTCCGGAGTCAGATCGGCGAGGTGCGTCTCGGGCTGCTTGCGGCGCGGTGAGGCGAATTGCAGGGCGGGCCGGCCGTCTGCGGCGAGCTGCTGCGTCCAGCCCTCGGTCGCCGGGCGGACCTGGCGCCCGCGTGCGCGGGTCGGCGCGGACGCGTCTGCGGTGCGCTCATGGGGCAGAATCGTCTCGCTCACCCGGCCATTCTCTCAGGGTGCGGCTGAGCGTCCGCCGGTGCCGGCCTGATCCTCCGAACGCAGGTCGTCCGACACTCCTAGCGGACGGCGGGCGGCTCCTCGAGGTCGGATGCGAGTGCGGCACGGATGTCGGCGACTGTGGCATCCACCGATCCGTCTGAGCGGAAGACGGCACCGAACTCGTCCGGCTGCAACGGTTCGAGCGTGGCCAGCTGGGAACCGAGAAGGTCGGCGGGCATGTACTCGTGCACGCGGACAGCCAGGCGCTGTTCGAGAGTCTCCGGCTGGGGATCCAGGTGCGCGAAGAACGTGTCGGGCGCGTACGAGCGCAGCAGATCCCGGTAGCGGCGGCGCAGCGCGCTGCACGCGACGATCACGCCGTCTCCCACCGCCAGGCGCTCGCCGATGATCCGCAACCAGGGCTCACGGTCGGCGTCGGTCAGCGGGATGCCGGCACGCATCTTCTCCTTGTTCGCCGCCGGATGCAGATCGTCACCGTCGATGAAGACGCGGCCCGAGACATCCGCGAGGGCATTGCCGACGACGCTCTTGCCCGCGCCGGACACCCCCATCAGCACGATCGCAGGAAGGTGGACGGGAGGCACGAAGGTCATGAAGCCATTCTGGCCGATTGCCGTCGTTGCCACGCGGCGACGGAGGAACGCACGATGCGGCGCGCGCTCATCGTTGCAGCTCGCTAGCGGTTCGCTCCGCAGGGACGGGCCCGGTCGACGCCCGCACCGTGAGGTGCACGGCGAGGTGCTCGACCCGCGGCGCGTGATCCTTCGTGGCGAAGTGCCCGATCAGTATCTCCGTCGCCGTCCTTCCCGCACGTTCACCCGAGGTCGTGACCGTGGTGAGCGGCGGCGTGACGAACGCGGACCCGAAGATGTCGTCGCAGCCGATGACGCTGATGTCTTCTGGCACGCGCACACCACGTTCCCGGAATCGGCCGAGCGCACCGATCGCCAAGGTGTCATTGAAGAACACGGCCGCCGTCGCCGCGCTCAGCGAGACGGCATCCGCTGCTGCCGCTCCGGCGGACAGCGACGGGTGGAAGGCGCCTATCGGCACGATCTCCGCGTCGTGGTGCTTCGCCGCCTCGCGCAGGGCCGCGTAACGCACCCGATCCGTCCACGAGTTCTCCGGTCCCCGGACATACGCGACGCGGTGGTGCCCGAGACTCGACAGGTAGTCGACCGCCTGTGCCGCTCCCACCGGCGTGTCGATCACGACGCTGGACAGGGAGTCGACCTGACGGTTCACCACGACGACCGGTACCGCGTCGGCGACCGAACGAAGCGCTTCGTCGGTTGTGCGCGGCGACACGATGACGATGCCGTTGACGGTGCGGGCGAGGTCGGTCAGCCACGTCGACTCGACCGAGGGCGATTCGTCGGTGCTCACCAGTAGGTGGAAGTACCCGGCCGTCTGCGCCTGCCCCTGGCTGCCGCGAACGAGGTCGTAGAGGAACGGATTGGTCAGATTGGGCACGACGAGGCCGATGGTGCCGTGCGCACGCCAATCGTCGGCCTGCGGTAGAAGGGCTGAGAAGTAGCCCATCTCCCTGGCCTTGCGGGCGATTCTCTCGTACATGGCCGTGCTCACCCGATTCGGGTTGCTCAGGGCACGCGAGACCGTGGAGGGGGCGACACCGCAGGCTTGTGCGATCGCCGTGAGGGTGACGTGCCGCTGATGGCGACGCTCTGGTACGGCCACGATCGCTCCAGACTGCACATTCAATGGCAAGAACTTTGCCACCATCCTAGCCATGTTATGGATGATCGCCCGAGTTTCGGCAGGTATAAGCCCATTGCGCTGCACAGAGTTGGCACATTTGTTGAACCAAGCGCCGGGCCGTACCTATCGTGAAGGCACCCCGAACTCTTCAGTTCCACCCGCCGTCGATGGAGACGAAATGACTGAGATCGCACTCCCCAAGAAGACCCCCGCCAAAGCGGCGGTCGCCGCTTGGATCGGCACGACGCTCGAGTACTACGACTTCGCGGTGTACGGCACCGCGTCGGCGCTCGTGTTGAACGTGCTCTTCTTCTCGCCCAAGCTTCCCGAGGGGATCAGCGTGCTGCTCAGCATGATGACCCTCGCGGTCGGCTATGTGGTCCGCCCCATCGGGGCGCTCATCCTCGGGCCCCTCGGCGACAGGTTCGGCCGCAAGTTCGTCATGATGCTCACGCTCTTCGGCATCGGCGGCTGCACGTTCTTGATCGGCTGTCTGCCGACCTACGCCCAGGTCGGTGCGCTCGCGCCGATCCTGCTCGTCGTGATCCGCGTGATTCAGGGCCTGTGCGTCTCGGGCGAACAAGCAAGCGCGATCAGCATGAGCCTTGAGCACTCTCCAGAGCGTCGACGCGGGTTCATCACGAGCTTCACGACCCTGGGCGCCTCCTCAGGCACGCTGCTCTCGATGGTGGTCTTCCTCCCGTTCGCCGCGTTGCCGGAGGCCGACCTGCTCGGCTGGGCATGGCGGATCCCGTTCTGGTTCTCGGCGATCGTCGTCGTCGCCGCGTACCTCATCCGCCGTCACATGCAGGAGCCACCTGCGTTCGTCGCGACGCAGGCGATCAAGGTGAACATCGCCCCGCTCAACCAGGCCGTGCGGTTCCATTGGCGAGCCATCCTGCGTGTGGCGTGCTGCGCGCTCATCGCCGGCACCAGCTACATGATGCAGACGTTCTCTGTGGCGTTCGGAACCGGCGGATACAAGCTGGACAAGTCGACCATGTTGCTGGTGACGACGCTCTCGGCGGTGATCGCCCTCGGCATCACTCCCCTGTCGGGATTCCTGGTGGACAAGCTGGGCCGCAGGACCATGTTCCTCATCGGAACGATCGGCGTCGGCACCACGATGGTGCCCTACCTCTGGTCGATCACGACCGGGAACTGGGCTCTGATCTTCCTTCTCGGCATCGTCAACTACAGCCTCTTCTACTCGATCGTGAACGCATCCTGGCCGTCCTTCTTCGCCGAGATGTTCCCGAGCCGCGTGCGCGTCTCCGGGCTCGCCGTCGGCACTCAGATCGGTTTCGCCGCCTCCGGTGCGATCGGCCCCGTGCTCGCGACGGCGCTCGCGGGGACCACCCTCACCGGGTGGGTCGGCCCCTCCGTGCTCGCACTCGGCTTCATGCTCGTGGCCGGCGTCTCCGCCCTCACGGCCAAGGAGACGCGCCGGTACACACTGGACGAGCTCGACGACGTGCAGCAGAGCGAACACGAGAAAGCTGCGGTCACGGCCGCGACCGCTCTTCCGACCGTCGCGCCGGCGTCATAACGACGAGGAGCGGGCGGCGGAGGACCGCCAACCCACAATGGAGGAAAGGTAGTGATGATGGCACGCAGCATCGATCTGGTGGCCGATCTGGGCGAGGGCTTCGGCCCCTGGTCCATGGGCGACGACGATGCTCTGCTGGAGATCGTCACGTCGGCGAACGTGGCCTGCGGCTTCCATGCCGGCGACCCGCGGATCATGGATCGCACGGTCGGCGAGTGCGTACGTCGCGGGGTGCATGTCGGAGCTCACCCCAGCTTTCCCGACCTGGCCGGGTTCGGCCGGCGAACGATGGACCTGACCGCGCTCGAGGTGCGCACCGATGTGGTGTACCAGCTCGGCGCGCTCGCGGGCTTCGCCGCATACCACGGCACTCGACTCACTCACGTGACACCGCACGGCCGACTGGGCAACCTGGTCGGCACGCGTGCCGACTACGCGAACGCAGTGGTGGATGCCATTGCCCACGTCGACCCTTCGCTGCGAGTGCTGGCCCAAGACGGGTGCCTCGCCGATGCCGCTCGGGAGGCGGGCATCCGGGTCTCGATCGTCGGCATAGCGGACCGGGCCTATGAGGACGACGGCACGCTGGTGCTGCGTTCCCAGCCGGGCGCCGTCATCCACGACCCCGACGAGATCGCGCGGCGAACGGTGCGGATGGTGACAGAGGGCGTCATCGACAGCCGGAACGGGGTGGCCATACCGGTCGCCGTCGACACCGTGCTGCTGCACGGCGACAACGCGGAGGCCGTGGAGCTGGCCCGCCGCATCCGACGCGAGCTGGAGGCGGCCGGCGTCACGATCGCCGCACCGGCGGAGGACCGATGAGCCCTGTGCGCCTGACGGACGTGCGCGTCGCGGAGTGCGGTCCGGCCGCGCTCCGCGTCTCGGCGCGTCTGGGCGACCGGGAGCGCGACTGGCGTGTCGTGCACGGGCTTTCCCGACGCCTTGCCGAACGGCAGGAGCCCGGACTCATCGGATCGATCCCGACCTACGAGTCCGTGCTCGTCGAGTTCGATCCGACGACCACGACCGTCGCCTTGGTCGCCGAGCACGTGAACAGGCTGCTCGACACGATCGACCCGGATGAACCGCTCGAAGCCGCTCCCCGATCCTTCGTCGTGCCCGTGCTCTACGGCGGCCCGTGGCAGTCGGATCTCGACGAGGTGTCGAGACTGTCCGGCCTCGACCAGGAGGAGGTCATCCGGCGGCACCTGGCGCCCCTCTACACCGTGCGGTGCCTCGGCGCACCGGGCGGATCGCCCATGCTGGACGGCCCGGACCTCACGGTCCCCATTCCCAGGCTCGCGAGCCCTCGAGCCAGCGTGCCCGCCGGCGTCGTCTCGCTCGCGGGACGCCAGGCCACCATCGCGCCGGCCACGGCCCCCGGCGGCTGGCGGGTGATCGGTCGCACGCCGCTCACGATCCTCGACCTCACCAGAGAGCCGCTCGTGCCCTACCGACCGGGTGACCTGCTCCGCTTCGAGCGGATCGACGAAGTGGCCTTCGAGAGACTGTCCGGTCGCGCACTCGCACCCGACGGAGCCGAGTCGTGATCGGGGCCGGGGCTTTGCGCATCGAGACGGCGGGCAACGCCGTCGTGACCGATCTCGGCAGGTCGCGCGGACCGGCGATGGGTCTCGCAACGGGCGGCGCGAGCGATCAGTACTCGGCGCGGGTGGCGAACATCCTCGTCGCGAACGGAGATTCCGAACCACTCATCGAGGTGACCGTCTTCGACCTCTCGTTCGTCGCCGAGGTCGACCTCCTCATCGCGGTCACCGGTGCGCCCATGACACTGCTCGTCGACGACGTCGAACGGAGCATGTGGGAGCCGGTCTCCATCGGTGCCGGCCAGCGCGTCACGCTGACCGAGATGGCCGCCGGGCTCCACACGTATGTCGCCGTGCACGGCTCCTTCGACGTGCCGCTGTTGCTGGGCAGCTGCGCTCCGGATGCCGCTGTCGGCTTCGGTTCGCGCGTGCAGCCCGGCGACCGCCTCGAGGTCCGCACGGCGATAGGACCGGTCGTGAATCCGTACTTCGACATGTCGCTGTTCAATCTCGGGGTGCTGACCCCCTACTTCGGCGACGACGCCGTCGTCAAGGTCACCGACGGACCTGACGAGGACGAGTTCGCGGGGACCGCCGGCCGGCTCTTCCAGGGCCCGTACACGGTGACGGCGAAGAGCAACCACATCGGGCTGCGCATGACAGGGCGGCTACCGGTGCGCACCAGTACCACGGAGGTGCTCTCGCGCGGCGTGCCGATCGGCGCGGTCGAGGTGCCGCCGGGCGACGAGCTCGTCGTGCTGCACCGCGGACGCGGCGTCACCGCCGGCTACCCCGTGCTCGCGGTCGTCACGCCCGTCTCGCTCGACGATCTCGGGCAGGTCAGGCCAGGGCAACGCGTGTGCTTCCGTCACATCACGGTCGAGCACGCCGCGCAGGACGTGCAGGAATGGCACCTCCGGCTCCAGCAGCTGCGGCGGCGCGTCGCGACCATCTACTCGGCCCTCGGGCTCGCCGAGCCGCTCGGAATCGAGCGGACCTTCAGGACAGCAGAAGGAACCGCACAAGGAGAGGAACACCGTGCCCTACAGCGACTATGAGACGGCGCTCGTCACGGGAGCATCGACCGGGATGGGAGCAGCGATCGTGCGCGACTTCCGCGAGCGTGGTCTCACGGTGCACGCTGTGGCGCGCGACGCGACGCGGCTCGCCGAACTCGCCGAGCAGACCGGCGCGATCCCGCACGCGATCGACCTGGCCGACGTCGACGCGCTCGAGGCGGAGCTGGAGGGCATCCCGGTCGACATCCTCGTCAACAACGCCGGCGTGAGCAGCACCGGGAACATCCTCGACGCGTCGCGGGCGACCGTGGATGCGATGGTCGACGTGAACCTTCGCGCCGTGCTGCACCTCGCCCGGCTGATCCTGCCAGGCATGGTCGAACGCGATCTCGGCCACGTGGTCAACATCTCCAGCATCGCCGGTCGGTACAACTTCTTCGGTCACACCGCGTACCACGCCACCAAGGCCGCCGTCTCGCAGCTGTCCCGCCAGCTGCGGAATGACGCGCTCGGGCGTCGCATCCGGGTGACCGAGATCTGCCCCGGTCGAGTGGAGACGGAGATCTTCGGCCGAAACCTGGGCGGAACGCCCGAAGCGATGGCGGAGGCGTGGAGCACCTACTACGAGGGATACGAGTCCCTCACGGTCGACGACATCGTCAGTGCCGTCGACTTCGCCATCGACGCACCGAGACACGTCAATCTCGGGCTCATCGAGATCACACCGACATTCCAGGTGCCGGGTGGCCTGACCTTCGATAGGAGAGAGGCATGACGAACATCGTCGACCTTCCAAAGCTCAGCAATCCGCCGCACGTGACGACCCGTATCCCACGGGCCGACCGGGCCAGCATCGAACGACTCGGAGCATTCAGCGCTGCGACCATCCACGAGGCTCAGGGCCGCCGTGGCGCCGTCGCCTCGCGCATCAAGCCGATCGATGCCGGCATGTCGTTCGTCGGCTCCGCCTTCACCGTGGTCTGCGCGCCGCGCGACAACCTCATGCTCCAGGTGGCCATCCACTATGCGCAACCCGGCGACGTGCTCATCGTCTCGGCCGGCGAGCTCACCGATGCCGGCACGTTCGGCGGTGTGCTGGGCAACGCGTGCAAGGCGAAGGGGATCGCGGCGCTCGTCACCGACAGCGGCGTGCGCGACACGAAGGAGCTGCGAGAGCTCGGCCTCCCCGTCTTCTCCGGCAGCGTCTCCATCCGTGGGACCGTGAAGGAGACGCTCGGCCACATCAACCAGCCGCTCGTCTTCGGCGGCGAGCTCATCCGCCCCGGCGACGTCGTGAAGGGCGACGTGGACGGTGTCGTCGTCGTGCGTCGTGAGGAGGTCGACGACGTGGTCGCGCTGTCCGCCGACCGCGATGCCAAGGAGGAGGAGCTGATCGAGCTCTACAAGCAGGGCCGCACGACCATCGACCTCTGCAACCTGCACGACGTGCTCCGCCAAAAGGGCATCACCACCGATCTCGACGACATCGACCCGTACCAGGGGCTGGGGGCCCGATGAGCGCGGCACCGTTCTCCCCGTCGAAGCGGGTGAGCAGGATCCGGATCTCGCCGAGCCTGGCGGCAGCGCAGCGCGCCCGCGAGCTGCGTGAGGCGGGCCGGACGATCGTGGACTTCACCGCCGGTGAACCCGACTTCGACACTCCGCAGCACGTCAAAGACGCTGCCATCGCGGCCATCGAGGCGGGCGAGACCAAGTACACGCCGGTGAACGGCACCGCCGCGCTACGTGATGCCATCCGCGAGCGGATGCTGCGAAGCTCAGGCATCCGCTACGAGGACTCGCAGATCACCGTCGGAGGCGGCGGCAAGCAGTTGATCAACCTGGCGTTCGCCGCCACGCTCGACGCAGGTGACGAGGTCATCGTGCCCGCACCGTACTGGGTGTCGTATCCCGACATGGTGCTCGTGAACGACGGCACGCCCGTGCCCGTGCAGACACGCACCGAGGACGGGTACCGACTCACGCCGGAGGCTCTGCGTGCAGCGATCACACCGCAGACCAGGTGGCTCGTGCTGAACGCTCCCGGCAACCCGACCGGCGCCGTCTACGATCGCGCCTCGCTGGAGTCGCTAGCGGTCGTGCTCGCCGACTTCCCGCACGTGTGGGTGCTCTCCGATGAGATCTACGACGAGATCCTCTACACCGACGAGCCCTACGTGAGCTTCGCCGAGGCCGCGCCGGCGCTGCGTGACCGCACCGTCACCGTGAACGGCGTCTCCAAGGCGTACGCGATGACCGGCTGGCGTCTCGGCTACGCCGTCGGCGACGAACGCCTGATCGCCGCGATCAACAAGCTGCAGTCGCAGAGCTCATCGTGCCCGTCATCGATCAGCCAGGCCGCTGCCGCCGCCGCGCTCACCGGAGACCAGACGTTCGTGGCGGAGTGCTCCGCCGCCTACCGTGAACGGCGCGACCGCGCCGTCTCCGCTCTCGAACGCGTTCCAGGGCTGCGGCCCAGCGTGCCCGACGGCGCCTTCTACCTCTTCGTCGGATGCTCGGGACTGATCGGCAAGCGAACCCCGTCGGGCGACACGATCGAGAACGACCTGGATGTGACGCTCTACCTGCTCGATACGGCCGGCGTCGCCGTCATCCAGGGATCCGCATACGGCAGCGAGCCGTTCTTCCGGATCTCGTTCGCCACCGGCCTCGACCAGATCGAGCGAGGCACCGCGGCGATCGCCGCGGCCGTGGCGAAGCTGTCCTGACGCTTCGCCGCGGTCTCAGAACCGCAGCAGCACCTTGCCGGAGCGGCTCGCGTCGCGCGCGGTCTCGAACGCTTCGAGCGTGTCCTCGACGGCGAACTCGTGGGTCACGATCGGGTCCACCTGAAGCGACCCGTCCGCCAGCGCCTGCAGCACGTCGTCCATCTCACCGTTGAAGCGCAACGATCCGACCAGTTCCAGCTCGCGGGTGATCACGAGCGAGAGCAGCGCCGGCTGTTCACCGGTCGGCTGCAGCCCGACCATCACGACGCGGCCGCCGCGCGTCGCTCCGCGCACGGCGGAGGCGAGTCCCGGACGCGATCCGGAGGACTCGAACACGACATCCGCATCGACGGCGGCGATCGCGTCGGCGTCACGCGCGTCGATGGTGCGCGTCGCGCCGAGCTGCTCCGCGATCCGTCTCGGATGCTCGTACAGGTCGGTGGCGATGATCTCGGCCGCTCCAGCGCGGCGCAGCACCGCCACGATGAGGGCCCCGATCGGGCCGCATCCGATCACGAGCGCACGGCGACCGGCGACCGCGTCCGCCCGGCTCACGGCATGCCAGGCGACCGCGGCCGGCTCCGCCAGAGCGGCGTCCCGGAGGGAGAGCCCTTTCGGAAGGGGCCGAAGCATCCGCGCGGGGAGGTTCACGAGCCTGGCGAACGCACCCTGCCTGTGCGGAAAGTGTGCAGCACTTCCCAGATAGGTGGAGCCGGGTGAGAGATTGGGCCGCCCTGCCGGGTAGCGGGATCCGTCTCCGGCGCCTTCCGTGAGCGGGTGGACGGCGACGTCGACTCCAGCACGCGGCCCCGTGCCGTCCGCCGCCGGCTCGACGACCGTTCCGACGACCTCGTGCCCGAGCAGAAGCGGTTCGCGCAGGATCGACTCACCGGCGGCCCCGTGCATCCAGTAGTGCAGATCCGAACCGCAGACTCCGCCGTATGCGATGCGCACGACGGCCTCGTCGGCCGCCGGCTCTTCTCGCTCGATCGGCTCGACCCGGAGGTCGCCCTCGCCGTGCACCACCACGCCGAGCAGCTCATCGTCGGTTCCGGTCATGATCTCCCCACTCGCTCTCGCTTGCTCATCTCTTACCGCCGCGAGTCCTACACCACCGCGGTCATGCCGCCGTCGACGAACAGGGTTTGCCCGTTGACGAAGTCGCTCGCCGAGCTCGCCAGGAAGACCGCGGCACCCACGAGGTCGCGCACGTCCCCCAGCGGGCAGCCGGCGTCCGCCCCCGCACCCAAGCCGAGAAGTCCTCGTCCTCGACCAGTGCCTTCGTCAACTCGGTGGCGAAGTATCCGGGCGCGATCGCGTTCGACTGGATGCCGGAACCCGCAAGATCCGCGCACAGGCCCTTCGTGAACATCACGATCGCGCCCTTCGTGGCCGAATACGGCGCGATCGACGGCCGGGCCAGCTGGGACTGAACGCTACCGATCTGGATGAGCTTGCCGGAGCCGCGAGCGATCATCCCCCTGGAAACCCGGCGGGACACGTAGAACACGCTGGAGAGGTTGGTGCGAAGCAGCTCGTCCCAGTCGTCGTCCGTGAACTCCGCGATAGGAGCACGGCGCTGGACTCCGGCATTGTTCACCAGGATGTCCGGAACGCCGAGCTCCCGCTCGATGCCGGCGATTCCGGCATCTACCGCCGCCGCCTCCGTGACGTCAAAGGTGCGGGAGTGGGTGACAGCCCCCGTTGCCGTGGCGATCTCTGCCGCCGTCCGGGCGGCCTTCGCCGCGTCCCTGCCGTGCACGATGACGGTCGCGCCGGCGTCGGCGAGCCCCTTGGCGAGCGCACGACCGATGCCCTGGCTCGATCCGGTGACGAGCGCGAGCTTTCCGGTGAGGTCGAAGGCGGACAGTCCCGCGGGTGCGTCGAAGCTCATGGCCGGATCGCCGAAACCGCCACCGTGGTGGCCTCAACACCGTCGCCGGCCTCGTTGCGTGAGACCTTCACCGCGTCGTCGACGCGGTCGAGGTCGCGACGCAGAGTCTCGGGCACGAGGTAGGTGGACGCCACCGTGATGAGAGCGAGCACCACCGTGTAGATCGCGAGCAGGGTCCAATTGCCGCCGCTGACGGCGATGAGGTACGCGCCGAGCACCCCGGCGACGCCGCCGGCCAGAACCGCCGAGATCTCTCGCGACATCGCGACCCCGAGGTAGCGGTGCTTCGCCCCGAACATCTCCGGCATCAGCGCGCACTGCGCGCCGAGCATGGTGTTCACGCAGATTCCGATGGCGATGGCGATCACGACGATCGTCAGGACATAGTTGCCCAGCGACAGCAGCCACCAGGCGGGCACGGCCCACACCAGCAGGAACAACGATCCTGCACGGTAGATGGTGCGACGGCCGAACTTATCGGAGAGGTGCCCGGCCAGCGGAACGGAGAAGATGCCGATCAGCGACCCCAGGGTCACTCCCCAGGCGAGCAGGCCCTTGTTCGCGGTGGATCCGATGATGCCGGCGACGTACGCGAGCGACAGCGTCGAGAACAGGTAGGAGCCGCCGTTCTCCGCCATCCGCAGGCCGATCCCCACCACGACTCCGGGGAATCCGTGTCCGAAGATCTCGCGGATCGGGTGGTGGGAGACCTGCTCCTTCAGCTCCAGCTTGACGAACGTGGGCGTCTCGGCGAGGCGCGCCCTGATGTACAGGCCGATCAGGATCAGCACGAACGAGACGAGGAACGGGACCCGCCAGCCCCACGACATGAGGGCATCCTTCGGCAGGAGCGCGATCATGCTGAAGACGAGAGCCGCCAGGAGCGTGCCGGCCTGGATGCCGATGAACGGCAGGGCCGCGAAGTAGCCGCGACGGCGGACGGGCGCGTACTCCGCCATCAGCACGGTCGAGCCGGCCTGCTCGGCGCCCGCGCCGAAGCCCTGGAGCAGCCGGAGCAGCACGAGGAGCACGGGAGCCCAGAAGCCCGCGACGGCGAAGGTCGGCAGGATGCCGATGGCGGTGGATGCCCCGCCCATCAGCAGGATCGTGACGACGAGCACCCACTTGCGCCCGATGCGGTCGCCGAGCGCTCCGAAGAACAGTCCGCCGAATGGTCGGGCGACGAAGCCGACGCCGTATGTCGCGAACGCCGCGACGGTGGCCATCGCGGGATTCCCCTGCGGAAAGAACAGAACGTTGAAGACGAGCGCCGTCGAAAGGCCGTACAGCGCGAAGTCGTAGTACTCGAGCGCGCTGCCCACGCTGGATGCCAGCGTCGCCCTGCGCAGATTCGCCGCGTACGCCGGATCGTCCGACCCGCGCACGACCTCCGGAACCGAGCTGTCGTTGCTCATGTGGCTACCTCCTTGAGCCCGGGCACCGTCGCCCGTTGCGATCGAAGGTAACACTCTGCTGAACGCAGTTCAACATGGTGAACAGAACTAGAGCGCCTGAACTGCTTCGGGCTGCAGGTTCATCGGGTTGGACATGCGCGCAGCCACCTCGAGCAGCGCATCCACGACGACGTGCAGCGCGCTGTCGGAGGCGCGCGATTCGACGAGGGATGCTCCCAGCGCGATCGGCACCTCGCCACTCGACTGCGGCGGCACGACGACGGCCGCGCCGGCCAACCCCGGGTACACCTCCCCGTGGTCGATGCTGTACCCGCGCTCACGCGTCTCGGCGAGCTTGCGTCGCAACTCCGCGAGGCTGGTCACTGAGCGGTCCGTGAACGAGGGGCGGGTTGCGTCATCAGCGAAGCGTGCGGCGATCTCGTCGTCGGGCAGCTGCGAGAGGAGCGCGACACCGACGGCGGTGATGGAGGCTGGGTATTTCGACCCGATGCCCGCAGAGAAGCGGAACGGCGCTCGGCCGACGTGCGTTGCCAGATACAAGACGTTCGTGCCCTCCAGCACGGCCAGCTGGCATCGCTCGGCGCTCAGCACCTCGGACTCGGCGCAGGCGCGGTAGAACTCGAGCACCGGGTCGAACGAGCGCAGGTAGTCACCGCCCAGCTCAACGACGCGCCGACCGAGTTGGTAGCCGACCTCGGTGCGCCGGATGAGCCCGCCCTCCTCGAGCGCGCCGCACACGTTGAGCGTCGACGACTTCGCCGCCCCGAGTGCTCTGGCGAGTTCACTGAGCGTCACAGCGCCCGGCGCATCTCCCAGGATGTCGAGGATGCGCACGGCACGGCTCACCGCCGGCGCCTTGTCCCCCTGACCCTCGACGCGTGTCTCGGCCTCCATGCATCCCCCTTCGGTCGCGTACGGCGCGGTAGAAGTCGTGGTCCCGTCGGCTCAGTAGAAGTCGACGACGTCGACGAGGTTGCGCAGCGGCCGCCCGTCGAGCAGCCGCGTCGCATTGTCGGCGAACAACTCTGCCAGCCTGCGATCCTCCGCGGTGGTGAGCGCGGCGGTGTGCGGGCTGATCAGCACGTTCGGATGATCCCACAGCGGGCTGTCGGCGGCCAGCGGCTCGACGGCGACGACGTCGAGCGCGGCGAACCCGACCCGGCCGGCGTCGAGTGCCGCCGTCAGCGCGCGCTCGTCGATCACTGTGCCGCGTCCCACGTTCACGACTGTCACCCCGTCGCGGACCGACGTGAAGAATGCCTCGCCGAGCATCCCTTCCGTCGCCGCCGTCCCAGGGAGCGCCGCCACCACAGCGTCGACATCGCCGGCCACCTCGGCGATGCGGTCGGGATGCACCAGCTCGTCCACCGACTCGACCGGCGTGCCGTGCCTGGAGACACCGATGACGCGCGAGCCGAACGCCTTCAGGAGTCGGGAGATCTGGATGCCGATACCGCCGAGCCCGAGCACCAGCACGGTCTGGTCGGCGAGCTGACCCATCTCGAATCGTCCGCTCCACTCGTGGCGCTTCTGCTGCGCCTGGAGCCGTGGAAGGCGTTTGGCGCCGGCGAGCAGGCCGAACACGGCGAACTCGGCCAGCGGGCCGCCGTGCACGCCGGCCCCCGTCGTGAAGGCGACGCGCTGCAACTCCTCAGCGGTCAGGCCGGCGGCTTTCACCTGGCTGCCGCCGCCCGCTGCCATCACCTGCACCCAGCGCAGCCGAGGATTGGCCCGCACGACTCGGCGAAGAGCGGCGGGGTCGACGTCGGGAATGCCGTAGAGCACGTCGGCCGCATCGAGCATGCTCTCGAAGCGTTCCTGCTGCTCCTCGGTGCGCCGGAACGAAGGGTCGCCGGAGAAGTCGGCAGGATGCCGCATGGCGGGCAGGAGGGTCTGGTCGCGGACGAGCCGTACTCGCGGCTCGAGCTCCTCGATCAGGGCGCACAACTCCTCACTGAGCGGAGTCGCCACGGCGACGTTCAAGCGGTCATCGGTCATCGGCGGCCTCCATCGTGCGGTCTGACGGACATGATACCCCGTTCATTCATTCCACTGAACAGTGTTCGTTATACTGTCCGCATGTCGAGCCAGGGTGAGTCTCGCAAGGATCAAGATCGGAACGACGACGGGCTGCCGCCGGATCGCCGCAAGCACAACCGGGTACGCGTCGGCCTCTTCGGTGTCGGCAACATGGGCGAGCCGATGACCATGAACCTGCTCGCCTCTGAGGCGGTCTCCTCCGTCACCGTCTACAGCAGGAACCCGTCCCGTCTGAGTCGTGTCGAGGATGCCGGGGCCAGTGTCGCGAGCACGCCGAGGGAGTTGACCAAGCACAGCGACGTGATCCTCTCCGTACTGCCGGACCTGCCGCAGCTGCGGAACCTGCTCGAGGGGCCGGACGGCATCCTGGCCGGTGTCGGGCATCCGATCGTGGTCGTGATCGTCTCGACATCATCGCCATCGGCCGTGCGAGCCCTGGCCGCAGAACTGGACGGCGCGACGGGCGGCCTGGTCCATCTGGTGGATGCGCCGGTCTCAGGCGGGACCGACGGCGCGGCATCCGCGACGCTCTCGATCATGGCAGGCGGGTCGGAAGACGATTTCGGGCGCGTGCGCGATGTGCTCGCCGCCATGGGCACGCCCGTGCTGCTCGGGCCGCTCGGGTCGGGCGAGGTCGCCAAGGCCTGCAACCAGCTCGTCGTCGCCGCGACCATGGCGGCGCTTTCGGAGGCGACCGTCATCGCCGAACGCAGCGGTCTCGACGTCGCAGCGCTGCTCGGGCTGTTCTCGGGAGGCTACGCTGGTTCTCGTCTGCTCGACAGCCGTAAACAGCGGCTCATCGACAAGGACTACCGCGTCTCAGGGCCTGCCGGCTTCATGGTGAAAGACCTCCGATTCGCGACAGACGCGGCCACCGCCACGAACACGGCGACACCGCAACTGAACATGCTCTCCCAACTCTTCACCTCCCTGGTCGACGCCGGACTCGGCGACGACGACCTCAGCGTGCTGCAGAAGCACATCGCCTCCCTCCCCCGCTCGTGACCGAGCCGAATCAGATCCCCCGCGAAGGAGCCCCATGTCCCACGAAGCAGAAGCGAACATCGGTGTCGTCGGCCTGGCGGTGATGGGCTCGAACCTCGCCCGCAACCTCGCCAGCCGCGAGGGCAACACGGTGGCGGTCTTCAACCGTACGTACGAGAAGACGCAGACGCTGCTCGACGAGCACCCGGAGGCGGGCTTCCTGCCGGCGTCCAGCTACGAGGAGTTCGCCGCGACGCTGTCGAAGCCGCGCACGGCGATCATCATGGTGCAGGCCGGCCGCGGAACGGATGCCGTGATCGACGAGCTCGTCAAGGTGTTCGAGCCGGGCGACATCATCGTCGACGGCGGTAACGCACTGTTCACCGACACGATCCGCCGCGAGAAGGCGGTGCGCGAAACCGGCATCAACTTCGTCGGCGCCGGCATCTCCGGCGGCGAGGAGGGCGCGCTGCACGGGCCGTCGATCATGCCGGGCGGCTCGGACGAGTCGTGGGTGACGCTGGGCCCGATCCTGCGGTCCATCGCCGCGGTGGCCGAGGGTGAGCCGTGCGTGACGCACGTAGGACACGACGGCGCCGGCCACTTCGTGAAGATGGTGCACAACGGCATCGAGTACGCGGACATGCAGCTCATCGCGGAGGCGTACGACCTCATCCGTCGCGGCACCGGCAAGTCGCCGGCCGAGATCGCAGACATCTTCGCCGAGTGGAACAAGGGCGAGCTGGAGAGCTACCTGATCGAGATCACGGCAGAGGTGCTGCGACAAGTCGACGCCGAGACGGGCAAGCCGCTCGTCGATGTGATCCTCGACCAGGCCGGCGCGAAGGGCACGGGAGCCTGGACCGTGCAGACGGCGCTCGACCTGGGCATCCCGGTCTCTGGCATCGCCGAGGCTGTCTTCGCCCGCTCGCTGTCGAGCAAGCCCGCGCAGCGGAAGGCCGCCGCCGACCTCCCCGGTCCTTCGGAGGCGTGGAAGGTCGCCGACCCGGACGCATTCGTCGAAGACGTGCGCAAGGCGCTCTATGCGTCGAAGATCATCGCGTACTCGCAGGGCTTCGACGAGATCGTCGCCGGTGCCGAGCAGTACGGCTGGGACATCAAGAAGGGCGACATCGCCGCGATCTGGCGCGGCGGATGCATCATCCGTGCACAGTTCCTGAACCGCATCACCGAGGCCTACGCCGACGACCCCGGACTGGTCGCTCTGCTCACGGCGCCGTACTTCCGCGATGCGCTCGGGCGCACCCAGGAGGCGTGGCGGCGCGTAGTCGTGGCGGCAGCGCAGGGCGGCATCCCCTCCCCCGCGTTCAGCTCGAGCCTGGCCTACTACGACGGCCTGCGCGCCGACCGGCTCCCGGCAGCCCTGGTTCAGGGACAGCGAGACTTCTTCGGTGCGCACACCTACAAGCGAGTCGACAAGGACGGCGTGTTCCACACGCTGTGGTCTGGCGATCGGTCCGAGATCGAGACGCAGCCTTCGTCGCACTGACGATTGGCCGATTGAGTCAGTCGAGCGCGCAGGGTGAACACTGACTCAACCGGCGGGAGACGCGGGCGCGGTGGCCGGGGTCCTGACGAAGAACGCTGCAACGACCGCGCCCAGTGAGATGACGGCGCCGACCATGAACGCTAGGGCGATACCGGATGCTGTGGCATCCGTCGTACTCGCTCCGGCGCCTACCAGTGCTGCACCGCGCACGGACATCACGGCGACGAACAGGGCGGTGCCGGCCGCGCCGGCCACCTGCTGAATGGTTCCGATGATGGCGCTTCCGTGGGAGTAGAACCGCTCGGGCACGGCGCCGAGTCCTGCGGTGAAGAGCGGCGTGAAGAGGAACGCCAGCCCGACGCTGAGCACGATGTGGGCGGCGAGCAGGTACCAGGGCGAGGTGTGTGCGCCGACGAAGGCGAGCATCCAGAGTGCCGCGCTCATCAGAACGGCGCCTGGCACCAGGAGGCTCCTCGCACCGTATCGGTCGTACAACCGGCCGACGAGCGGGGCGAGCAATCCCATGATGAGTCCGCCCGGGAGCAGCAGCAGGCCGATATAGAGAGGATCGAGCCCCAGCACCTGCTGCATGAAGATGGGCAGCAGGATGACCGTGCCCAGCAGTGCCGCCATGCTCACCGCCATCAGCACGATGGCCACGGAGAAGATCGACGAGCCGAACGTCCGCAGATCGAGCAGGGCGCGATCGCGCCTCTGCAGGAAGAGCTGCCGGAGCACGAAAGCGATCAGCGCCACCCCTCCGACGACGAACGCGGCCACCATCGGCATCGTGCCGCCCGACGCCGACTGGTCCGTGGCGCCGATCCGGCTCAGCCCGTACACGACTCCGCCGAACCCGAACACCGACAGCACGACCGAGAGCACATCGATCGGCACCTGCCCCGTCGCGGATACGTTGCGTACCCGCCAGGCGCCGACCAGCAGCATCCCCACCGCGATCGGCAGCACGAACCAGAAGATCCAGCGCCACGCGAGCGCGCTGAGGATGACCCCGGCGATCGTCGGTCCGATGGCGGGAGCGACCGAGATCACGATCGACACGTTGCCCATCGTGCGGCCGCGCTTGGCCGGCGCGACTACCGTCATGATCGTCGTCATCAACAGCGGCATCATGATCGCCGTGCCGGATGCCTGCACCACCCGTGCGACCAGCAGCACGCCGAAGACGGAAGCAGTGGCGGCGATGAGCGTGCCCGCGGGGAACAGCGTCATGGCGGCGACGAACATCGCCCGCGTGCTGAATCTCTGCAGCAGGATGCCCGTGATCGGGATGACGACGGCGAGCGTCAGCATGAAGGCCGTGGTCAGCCATTGGCCGGCACGCGCATCCACGTGGAAGTCGCGCATGATGTCGGTGATCGCGACCGACATGATCGTCTCGTTGAGGATGACGACGAAGGTCGCCACGAGCAAGAGCCACAGCACCCTGGAGTCGCGTTCCGGGTCGTCGCGAGAGGTCGTATCGTCGTGCGAGTCGATGGCGGCAGGCTGTCCGGTCATCCGGTCAGAGTACGGGCAGCAGGTGACATTACGAAGACCCGGCGGTCCCTGCGGCAGGATGCTCAGGTCCGGTGGCGACCGGATGGTGCCGCTCAGACGGTCAGGCCACGCCGATCACGCGACGCCGACCGAGGACGTACTCGACGGCGACGGCCATCGCCACCGCGATGACCAGCGGAATGATCAGGCCGGTGCCGGAACGCGTGAATTCGATCACCAGCACAAGCCCGGTCAGCGGTGCTCGCATCGTGCTGGCGAGGAACGCTGCCGCGCCGACGAGGGCGAAGGCACCGAGATGCGCGTCCGGCCAGATCATCAACCACATTCCGCCCATAACAGCGCCGAGGCCTGCACCGATCGCGATCGACGGCGTCAGCGTGCCTCCTGCAGCACCCGACCCGATCGTCGTGGTCGTCGCATACACCTTGATCAGGGTCAGTACGGCCAACATGCCGATGCCGAGTGCACCGTCGAAAGCGGTCTGCGCCAGGGCGCGCCCATTGCCCAGAACGGTAGGCGTGTAGGCCGCGAGAAGTCCCACGATCGTGAACGCGACCGGCATGACCACGAAGATCAGCCATCCTTTCGGGCGCAGTGCCTTCGCCCGCTTGATCCCCCAGGTGAAACCGGAGGCGGCCAGGCCTATGATCGGTCCCGCGATAACCGACCAGACCACGATCGACCACGTCGTGCCGTAGTTCGGCACCGTGTACCAAGGCGTCTGCTGGACGAACGGGCTCGCCACGAGCGTCGCCACGCCGGAGGCGACGAGCGCTGGGATGACCGTCCCGATACTGAGTTCGGCGAGCAGCACCTCGACGGTGAAGAGCGCTCCGCCGAAGGGCACGTTATACACGGCGGCCAAACCGGCTCCAGCACCGCACGCAATGATGATCCGGCGTTCACGCGGGGTCAACCGGGCGGCATCGCTGAGCCACTGCGAGAAGAGCGCGCCGAGTTCGCGAGGCGCCACCTCACGACCGACCGACGCGCCCAGGCCGACCACGATCATCTGAAGCACCGTGTTGAGCACGGTCACCATGCCGGGCATCCGCTTGCCCTTGACGGCATCCACGACCGAACGGATCTTGGCACCCCATCGCCGAAGGCAGTACCACCCGGCCGCTCCGACGAATCCGGCGATCACCAGTGGCAGCATGCGCTGCCACGGTTGTAGGTGTGACGACGCCTCGAGCAGGGTGCCTTCTTCGTAGCCGAAAGCGAGGTGTTCCGTGAGATGCAGGATCAGCGTGAGGAACACGCCGCCGACACCGGCACCTACCCCGGCGAGCACGGTCACGACGGAGAGCTTGAGCAACCAGCCGCGGGTGGTGGCCCAGAACGGGTTCACCATCCTGTCACGGGTGCGTGCACGCTCCTCAGGCCGCACCGTCGAACATCGAGGTGACGGAGCCGTCCTCGAAGACCTCGTGGATCGCTCGCGCCAGCAGCGGAGCAATCGGCAGGATCGTGAGGCCCGGGAACCGCTTCTCCTCCGGCACAGGGATGGTGTCGGTGACGACGACCTCATCGATGGAGGCATCCTGAAGCCGCTCGGATGCCGGGTCGCTGAACACGGCGTGCGTCGCGGCCACGATGACGCGCTCCGCACCGTTCTCCTTGAGCGCCTGGGCTGCCTTCACGATCGTGCCGCCGGTGTCGATCATGTCGTCGACGAGAAGGCACACCCGGCCGCGGACACGTCCGACGATCTCGTTCACCGTCACCTGGTTGGCAACGTTCGGGTCGCGGCGCTTGTGGATGATGGCCAGCGGCGCACCCAGACTGTCCGACCACTGGTCGGCGACCCGGACTCGACCGGTGTCGGGCGAGACGACGGTGAGGTTCTCGCGGTCTTCGGGCGACAGGTTCTGCTTGAAGTGCTCGAGCAGCACGGGCTTGGCGAACAGGTGGTCCACCGGTCCGTCGAAGAAGCCCTGGATCTGTGCCGCGTGCAGGTCCACACTCATCACCCGGTCCGCACCTGCCGTCTTCAGCAGGTCCGCGACGAGCCGAGCGCTGATCGGCTCCCGGCCGCGACCCTTCTTGTCCTGACGCGAATACGGGTAGTAGGGCGCGACCACGGTGATGCGCTTGGCGGATGCCCGCTTGGCGGCATCCAGCATGATGAGGAGCTCCATGAGCCACTCGTTCACCGGCGGCCCGAACGACTGCATGAGGAACACGTCGCAACCGCGGATCGACACCTCGAACCGGGTGAGGATCTCCCCCGACGCGAACGTGCGGTACTCGGTGGGCACCAGCTGCGTTCCGAGCGCCAGCGCGACCTCGCTCGCCAGCGCCTGATGGGAGCGGCCGGATGCGACGACGAGACGCTTCTTCGTCTTGGCGACGATGCCTGGTGCTATTCCGCGCTCCCGGTCGAGATCAACCGTCTTGTCTTTGCGACCCATCGTCCGCTTCCTGTGCGGATCGAGCACGCTCCGCCACCTCCGCGGCCGCCGTGCCCGATCGGTTCTTCTCGACCCACCCCTCGATATTGCGCTGGGGGGCGACGCTCAAGGCCAGTGCCCCGGCCGGGACATCCTTGCGGACGACGGCCCCCGCTCCGGTCTTCGCGCCGTCTCCGATCCTAACGGGCGCCACGAACACGTTGTGAGCGCCGGTGTGCACGTGGTCGCCGAACTCGGTTCGGTGCTTGAGGATGTCGTCGTAGTTCGCGGTGATGGTACCCGCGCCGAGGTTCACGCCCCGACCCACGGTGGTGTCGCCGACGTAGCTGAGGTGCGGCACCTTGCTGCCCTCGCCGATCCGGGCGTTCTTCGTCTCGACGAACGTGCCGATCTTGCCGTTTTCGTCGAGCACGGTGCCAGGACGCAGGTACGCGAAGGGACCGACGGATGCCCGTGCTCCGATCACCGCGAGCGTCGCGTCGGCGCGCTTCACCGTGGCGTCCTCGCCGACCTCGCAGTCGACGAGCGTCGTGTCCGGCCCGACCACCGCGCCGCGTGCAACGGTCGTCGCACCCTTGAGCTGGGTTCCCGGCAGGATCGTGACGTCGTTCTCGAGCGTGACCTTCAGGTCGATCCACGTCGTCGCCGGATCTTGCACCGTCACGCCGTTCAGCTGCCATCCGCGCACGATCAGCGCGTTCAGCCGCGCCGCCGCCTCGCTGAGCTGGGCGCGGTCGTTGATGCCCTCCGCCTTCCACGGCTCGTCGACGGGCACGGCCGCCACATCGCTTCCCGCCCTGCGCAGCAGCTCGATCACGTCCGTGAGGTACTTCTCGCCCTGCGCGTTGTCGGTGCTGAGGTTCGCCAGCTGATCGCGTAGCGCGTTCAGCCCGAACACGTAGATGCCCGCGTTGATCTCGCCGATCGCGTGCTCCTCCGGCGTGGCATCCTTGTGCTCCACGATGCGGTCGAGCGACCCGTCGTCCGTGCGCACTATGCGGCCGTAGCCGGACGCATCCGGCACGATGCTGCTCAGCACGGTGGCGCCTGCTCCACTCGTGCGATGGCGGGAGACGAGGTCGAGCAGGGTGTCGGCATCCAGCAGCGGGACGTCGCCGTTCAGCACCAGCACCTCACCGGAGAAGTCGGCGGGAAGCGCCGCGATCGCCTGCTCGACGGCGCGTCCGGTGCCGGGAATCTCGTCCTGATCGACGATGACGGCCGACGGCAGGTCGGCGGAGATCACCTTGGCGAGGCGGTCGCGCTCGTACCGCACGACGGCGAGCACCACCGCGGGGTCGAGTGCACCGGCCGTGGCGAGCACGTGGCTGACGATCGGCGCACCGGCAAGCTCGTGCAGCAGCTTCGGCGTCGCGGACTTCATACGCGTGCCCTGCCCTGCGGCGAGCACGATGATGGCGAGGTTCGGATCGGTCACCGTTCAAGTATTCCCGACTCCGCGAGCTCCGCCGCCCTGCATACCGCGAGCTCCGCCGCTCTGTTCACCGCGAGCTCCGCCGCCAGGACTCGAACCTAGACTTCACAGCTCCAAAGGCTGTCGTGCTGCCATTACACCACGGCGGATCGCGACCTCCAGTCTGCCAGAGTCACGGGCATCCGCCGGTGCGACGGCTCAGCCCGCTGCCTTGCGCACCAGCTCGGCTATGCGCTTCTCCACCTCGGGCGTCAGCTCGTTCAGCGCGTAGTAGATCGGCCACATGTCGCCGTCGTCGAGCTTCGCCTTGTCGCTGAAGCCCAGCGTGGCGAACCGCGCCTTGAACTTGCTCGCGGGCTGGAAGAAGCAGATCGTGTCCTTGCCGATCGCATACGCCGGCATGCCGTACCAGGTCTTCAGGATGAAGTCCGGCACCGCGTCCGTGATCACCTCGTGCACCCTGGTCGCCATCGACCTGTCGGGCTCGGGCATGGCGGCGATCTTCTCGAGCAGGTCGCGCTCGCCCTCCTCCTTGGTCGCCTTGCCGCCCCGGCGGGCGCTCGTCTTCAGCTCCTCGGCGTACTCCTTCATCGCGGCGCGTTCGTCCGCGCTGAACTGCGGTTTCGACGATGTCTTCTGCGACGTGGCCATGGCCTTCTCCTCGATGCACGTTGGTCCGGTTCGCGTTCGAACCGTGGATGCCCATCATGCTAGGCAGCGCCGGTCGGGCCGGGCTTCTCCGAAACTGCCCGATGCGCGGGTGCCGTGGCTGGGCATCCGCTCTACGGATAATGGAGGGATGGCGGAGCACGCTGACGAGGTGGACCGGATCGTCGACGCCTGGGAGCGTGAGCGCCCCGACCTCGACTTCGCACCGCTGCAGGTGCTCTCCCGGGTGGACCGGCTCTCGAAGCACCTGGATCGTGCGCGCCGCGGTGCGTTCGGACGCTCCGAGCTGCAGCTGTGGGAGTTCGACGTGCTCTCCGCCCTCCGTCGCGCCGGCGCTCCGTACCGGCTCAGCCCGAAGGCGCTGCTCACCCAGACGCTGGTCTCCTCCGGCACCATGACGAACCGCATCGACCGCCTCGTGGAGCGCGGGCTGGTGGAGCGGCAGACCGACCCGAACGACGGCCGAGGCATTCTGGTGCGGATGACGCCGCAGGGACTCACGCGGGTGGATGCCGCCATCACTCGACTCGTGGACGCGGAGGCGGAACTGCTGCGAACGCTGCCCGCGAACGAGCAGACCCGGCTGGCGGGCCTGCTGCGCAAGCTCAGCCTCGACTTCGACTGAAGGGTGGCGTCTACGGGGCGACGAACAGTCGGCAGGCGACGTTGTAGTAGGCGTCCGTCAGGCCGGCATCCCGCATCCCGACGCGCAGGCACACCCGCTGCGACGCCTCGTTCTGCGGCGACGTGACGGCGACGACCCGCGGGAGGCCCGCATCCAGTGCCCGCTGCAGGACCGCATCCGCGGCTTCGCTGGCGAACCCGTGCCCCCAGTGGTCGGGGTGGAAGTGCCAGCCGATCTCGGTGTCACCGGAGGGCTCGAGCGGTTCGGTCGGCCCGGAAGCGGGGATCGGCTTGAGCAGCAGCACGCCGACGGGTACGCCGGTGTCCCGTCGCTCGACGACGCTCAGGCTGTGCGCGGCGCTGTGCTCCTCCGCGGCGTATCGCGCGACACGCGTATCCGCCTCGGCGCGGTCGGCGATCACGCGAGGCGTCCGGCCGATGTAACGCTGAACGTCCCAGCGGGAATAGAGGTCGTAGGCGAAGTCGACGTCGTGGTCGTCCAGTCGCCACGGCCGAAGGACGAGGCGCTCGGTCTCCAGAACAGGCACCGGCTCATGGTATTCGGCGGCCGAAGTTCACACGACTCCCCAAGTCGGTGCGGATAGCGTCGGATGCATGACCGCCGTGGAACCACAGCATGTCGTGCGCCCGCTGCTCAGCGCTCGCACGCTGGAGCTGCTCGAACGCGCAGACAGTGGAACGCTCTCCGATCTCACGGCCCTGCGCGATGAGATCACCCGGTTCCTGATGCGGTATCGGTTCGGCGTCTCCGAAGTGGAGACCAAGCTCGACATCCTGCGCGAGGAGTTCAACCTCACCGCCGGGTACAACCCGATCGAGAGCATCTCGTGCCGGGTCAAGACGATGGAGGGCGTGCTGGAGAAGGCTGCCCGCAAGGGCGTCGACTTCGACCTCGACTCCATTCGCGAGGGCCTGTCCGACATCGCGGGCGTGCGTGTCATCTGCAGCTTCGTCAGCGACGTGTACCGCATCGTCGAGCTGCTGACCTCGCAGGACGACATCACGGTGCTCGAGGTGAAGGACTACATCGCTCGGCCGAAGCCGAACGGATACCGCAGCCTGCACGTCATCCTCGAGGTGCCGGTCTTCCTCTCCGGCGGCCCTGAGCAGGTGCGCGTCGAGGTGCAGTTCCGCACCATCGCGATGGATTTCTGGGCCAGCCTCGAGCACAAGACGTACTACAAGTACGACGCGCAGGTGCCTCAGCACCTGATCGACGGGCTCACCGAGGCGGCCGAGGCCGCCGCCCACCTCGACGAGACGATGGAGCGCCTGCACCACGAGGTGCGCGGTTATCAGCCGTCGGCACCGACCATCGCCATCTGACGCCTTTCGCGGGAGGCCGCGGCGAGCACGTCGAGCAGCTCGGCGGTCTCGGGCCAGCCGATGCAGGCATCCGTGATGCTCTGCCCGTAGACGAGTCCCTCACGTCCGGCGTCGGTCAGCGGCTGGTTGCCCGGCACGAGGAAGCTCTCGGCCATGACGCCGGCGATCGGGTCGCCGGAGCGAACCTGATCGGCGAGCTCGCGCAGCACGGATGCCTGCCTCACATGGCTCTTGCCGCTGTTGCCGTGACTGGCGTCGACGATCACGCGCGGCGTGTGTCCGGCCCGCGAGAGCAGGTCGGCGGCGTGCTCCACGCTCGACGTGTCGTAGTTGGGGGCACCTCGCCCGCCGCGCAGGATGACGTGCCCCGCGTCGTTCCCGCTCGTGGACACCAGCGCCGCCCGCCCGTCGTCGTCCACGCCGAAGAACACGTGGCGCTGGGTGGCGACCGTGCAGCCGTCCACCGCGACCTGCACATCGCCGTCCGTCGCGTTCTTGAAACCGATCGGCATGGAGAGGCCGCTGGCGAGCTGCCGGTGGATCTGGCTCTCGGTGGTGCGGGCGCCGATTGCTCCCCAGCTGACGGCATCCGCGATGTACTGCGGGCTCGTCGGCTCCAGGAACTCGCAGCCGACCGGCAGCCCGAGCTCGAGGATGTCGAGGAGAAGCCGGCGCGCCATGCGCAGACCATCGGCGACCCGGTGCGTTCCGTCGAGGTGCGGATCGTTGATGAGACCCTTCCAGCCCCCGGTCGAGCGCGGCTTCTCGAAGTAGACGCGCATCACGACGAGGAGGTCGTCTCGGTGCTCCCGCGCGACCTGGGCGAGGCGACGCGCGTAGTCGAGCGCGGCATCCGGATCGTGAACGGAGCAGGGCCCGACGACCGCGAGCAGGCGCGGGTCGTCGCCGCGCAGCACCGCCTCGATCTCGCGACGGCTGCGGGCCACGAGCGCTGCGGCATCCGCGCTCAGCGGCAGTTCGGCGCGCACCTCGGCCGGTGTGGGCAGGGGCTCCAGGGCGACTACCCTCGTGTTCGCGGTGCTCGGCGCCTGCCTCGGTCGCCGGTCTGTGGCTGTCGACGTGCGCGGGTTCATGACTGGTCCTCTCGGTTCTGCGGCGAGAGGCCTCAGCCAGGCCAACCGCCGATTAAGACGAAAGGCAGGATCCCTGCTGGATCCTGCCCGTTGGCTCTGGAGAAGTCTGCTGGTCAGCGCATCCCGACCGTCGGCTCCTCCAGAGCCAACGCGAAATACGCATACCAGCGGGTTCTCATGCCGGTCACCGTATCACCACCGACCGCCGTATACCAATCGCGTGACGGGTCGTGGCGCTCGAAGACCGTCCTTCGCGCTACAGCTATCGGCATCCGCTACTGAATAATCCTGTGGCGGATGCCGATAGGTGTAGCGCTACGACCCGGGCTGTGGCGGATGCCGATAGGTGTAGCGCTACGACCCGGGGAGGGGCTGGCGTCGATCGGCGGGCCGATCGAGTCGGTGCGCGGCGGAGCCGCGATAGCGTGTTCCGATGGACGTCTCCGCACCCGACGCAGCGATCGCCGATCCCGGTCTGCAGGCCGACTGGACCGCGTTGGCGGATGCCGGGTGGCCCGCGATCGAGCGCCGCGTCGTCGGAGCCGCGGACGGCGCGCCGATCGGTTCGGACGGGTCGATCGGCGCCGACCGCTCGATCGGATGGGTCGCCCGGTTCTCGCACGGCGTGACACGGCGCGCGAACTCCGTGTACCCGGTGGGTGAGGTGGCCGATGAGGACGCCGCGATCGCGGTCGTCGAGAGCTGGTACCGCGAGCGCGGCCTGCCACCGACCTTCCAGATCACCGACGACGATGCTGAACTGGCTTCGGCCCTGGTGGGGCAAGGCTACGTCGCCGACAGCGAGACGCCGCTGCTCGTCGCCGGACTCGCGACCGTTGCTGACGCGCTCGCCGGTTCGCCAACGCACGCGCCCGAGACGACCCTTACCGTGAGCGAGAAGCCCGACGCCGACTGGCTCGACCTGTGGTGGGCCGTCGACGGCCGCGGCGGGCCGGACGAGCTCGAAGTCGCCCGGCGCATCGTCACCGGCGGGTCCGCACTGTACGCGACGGTGCGGGATGCGCGCGGCGCGGCATCCGTCGGACGGCTCGCTCTCGTGGAGCAGAACGGCGTGCGCTGGGGCGGCCTCTACGCGCTCGCGACCCGAGCGGATGCCCGCGGCCGTGGTCACGCCCGCTCCGTGATCGCCGCACTGCTCGAGCACGCCGCGCGCCGCGGCGCGACCGCGCTCTGGCTTCAGGTGATGGCCTCGAACGCGGTCGCGCGACGGCTGTACAACGGGCTGGGGTTCCGGCAGGCGACGAGCTATCGGTACCTGTCGGCGCCGAGCCGCTGACTCAGGCGGCAGCCTCCGCACGCGAGTGCGGGTCCAGCCGGTTGAGCGTCGCGACCACCGCGTCGTACTCTCCGCGCACCTCCGCGTAGCGCAGGAACTTGACGTTCTGCACCTGGATCTCCCGGGCATCCGGCTGCGTCTCGATGAGCTGCATCACCTCGGCCACGTAGGCGTCGAGCGGCATGGCGAACTCGCTCTCCTCCTGCCCCGGCATGAGCGCGGTGCGCACCGCGGGCGGCACGAGTTCCATGATCTGCACGCCGGTGTCGACCAGCTGCAGCCTGATGCCCTCGCTGAGCCGGTGGATCGCCGCTTTGGTGGCGTTGTACGTCGGTGTGACGGCGAGGGGCAC
This sequence comes from Humibacter sp., assembly GCF_051954055.1. Classification (NCBI taxonomy): domain Bacteria; kingdom Bacillati; phylum Actinomycetota; class Actinomycetes; order Micrococcales; family Microbacteriaceae; genus Humibacter; species Humibacter sp. Next base: position 30,829 of record NZ_JBQCIE010000087.1, read on the forward strand.
GAACGCGAGGCCGGACGAGACGGTCATGATCACGGCATCCTGCCTCGACTGCAGGTGCTCGACGAAGGCGCCGATGAGCCGGATCGGTCCGAGGAGGTTCGTCGTGATCGTCGCCTCGGCGGTGGAGAGGAAGCCCTCGGGCGAGTGCCAGTCCTCCGTGCGCATGATGCCGGCCATCGTGATGAGCACGTTCAGGTCGGGATGCCTGCTCAGCACGTGATCGGCCGCGGACTGGATGCTCTGCGCATCGGCGGTATCCAGCTGCACGGTGTCGATGCCTCGATGCTCTGCCCGGATGCGCTCGAGCAGCTCGGCACGGCGACCGCCTACGATGACGTCGTTGCCCCGCTCGTGCAGGGCGACGGCGAGCGCGAGGCCGATTCCGCTTGTCGCGCCGGGGATGAAAACGGTGTTTCCGGTGATGTTCATGGCTCCAGCGTGCGATCCCGGCGCGACGGGCGGCAGAGAGCGGCTATCGGGGGATCACGGATCCCTGGTTCCCCGTCCGCACGGCCGAGCAAGATGGACACATGGATGCCGCAGCCCTCGCCGAGTTCCTCCGTCGCCGTCGCGGGGAGCTCACGCCGCGCGACGTCGGCCTTTCAGAGGGTCCCCGACGCCGCACTCCCGGGCTGCGCCGCGAGGAGGTCGCGCAGCTCGCCGCCATGTCGGTGGACTATTACACGCGGCTCGAGCAGCAGCGCGGGCCGCAGCCGAGCGAGCAGATGCTGGCATCCCTGACCAGGGCGCTGCGGCTTAGCCGCGACGAGCGCGACTACCTCTACCGCATGGCCGGGCACGGCATCCCGGATGACGTCTCCACCGCGGCGCACGTGGCGCCAGCCCTGCTGCGGGTGCTCGACCGGCTCGACGACTCCCCCGCGCTTGTGATCTCGGCCGTCGGCGAGACGCTGGTGCAGAACCGCATGGCAGACGCGCTCTTCGGCGACCGCAGCGCGCTCACCGGGTGGGAACGCAGCGATGTCTACCGCTGGTTCAGGCATCCGGAGACCGAACGGATGCTCTACCCCGCACACGACCGAGACCGGCAGAGCCGCGCTCTGGTCGCGAACCTGCGCGCGGCGTACGGCGCGATGGGCGCACGCTCGAGGGCGGGCGAGCTGGTGCGCGAGCTGCAGCGAGTCAGCGGCGAGTTCTCCGACCTGTGGGACCGGCACGAGGTCGCCAAGAGGTTCGAGGACCACAAGGTGCTCGTGCATCCCGAGGTAGGCCCGATCGAGTTGGACTGCCAGGTGCTCTTCACCGAGGACCAGGGGCAGGCGCTGCTCGTGCTCACCGCGTCCGGCACGGAGGCCGAGGAGAAGCTGCGGCTGCTCTCGGTGCTGGGAACGCAGGCGTTCTCGGTCGCTTCGACCCCTTCGGGCGCACCCGCGACGCCGTTAGAGTGAGCGGATGCGCGACACCACCGACCCGCGCGACACCGCGGATGCGGGGGTCGCGTCGCGTTCCGTGTGGCGCAACCCGTCGTTCGTTCGGCTCTGGTTCGGCGAGACGCTCAGCCAGGCCGGCGAACAGGTCGGCACATTCGCCATTCCGGTGCTCGCCGTGCTGGTTCTGGATGCGACGGCGCAGGAGGTCGGCCTGCTCAGCGCGGCGGAGACGCTCGCGTTCCTGGTGATCGGGCTGCCGGTCGGCGCCTGGGTGGACCGGATGCGCAAGCGCCGGGTGATGATGACGGCCGACGTCGTGCGGGCGCTCGCGCTGGCATCCATCCCGCTGCTCTGGTGGCTGGGGCTGCTGCAGATCTGGTACCTCTACGTGGTCGGCGCCGTCGTGGGCGGTGCGACGGTGTTCTTCGACGTCACGTACCAGAGCTACGTGCCGCGCATCGTGCCGTCGCGGCACGTCACCGCGGCGAACTCGGGGCTGGAGACGAGCGCGCAGGTGGCACGCGTCGGCGGCCCGGCGGCATCCGGCGGGCTGCTGGCCATCATGCCTGCACCGCTCGTGGTTCTGGCCACCTCGATCGGCTACCTCTTCTCCTTCGGCTTCGTCGCCTCGATCAGGGATGACGAACCCCGGCACGAGAAGACGGAGCACTCGTCCCTCGTCCGCGACATCGCGGAGGGCTTGCGGTTCGTGTTCGGCAACTCACTGCTGCGCCGCATCACCATGATGACCGCGTCGTTCAACCTGTTCGAGGGGTTCGTCACCACGCTGCTGTCGATCTTCGTTCTGCGCACGCTGGGACTCTCGCCCGCCCTGTACGGTGCGATGGCTGCGGTCGGTGCCGTTGGCGGCATCCTCGGCGCGATCGGCTCTTCTGCGCTGTCGCGGTGGATCGGCGAGGGGCGCATCATCGTGGTCGCGGCGCTGCTCAGCAGTGTCGCAATGTTCCTGGTGCCGCTGGCCGCGGTCGTTCCGAAGTCCGCGGTCGTGTACGCGGCGGTCCCGATGCTCGTGGTGGGCGAGTTCTTCCTGATGTTCTCCGTCGTCGTGTACAACGTCGCCCAGCTCTCGTTCCGGCAGCGCATCTGCCCTCCCCCGCTCCTCGGGCGCATGAACGCGTCCATCCGGTTCGTGGTGTGGGGCGTCATCCCGATCAGCGGCGTGGTCACGGGTGCCCTCGGCGGCTGGATCGGCGTGGTTCCGACGATGTGGGTCGGCTGCGTCTGCGGGCTCCTCGGGTGCGGCATCGTCGTGTTCTCGCCGCTCAGCCGACTGCGCAGGCTTCCCGACGGCAGCGAGACGACCCCGACGGCATGACCGTGGACCGCGCGCGACAATAGGGGCGTGAGCGAGGAGACGAGCACGGGCATCCGCACGATCGGCGTCCTCGGCGCCGGCAAGCTCGGCACCGTGCTGGCAAGGCTTGCGGTGGCGGCGGGCTACGACGTGCTGATCGCCGGCTCCGGCGAGGCGTCGAGGATCGCCCTCATCGTCGACGTGCTCGTGCCCGGCGCGCGCGCCGTGAGCGCGGCGGAGGCTGCAGAGCAGGCGGATGCCGTCATCCTCGCGCTGCCGCTGGGAAAGCACGAATCGCTCCCGGTGGATGCTCTGCGCGGCAAGCTCGTCATCGACGCGATGAACTACTGGTGGGAGGTCGACGGCATCAGGGAAGACTTCAACGATCCGCTCACGTCGACGAGCGAGATCGTGCAGCGGTTCCTGCCCGGCTCGCGCGTCGTGAAGGCGTTCAACCACATGGGCTACCACGACCTCGAGGAGGAGACGCGTCCGCAGGGCGTCGAGGGTCGCAAGGCGATCGCCGTCGCCGGCGACCGCGAGGAAGACGTGGCGGCCGTCGTCGGAATCGTCGACGCCTTCGGGTTCGACGCCGTCGTGGCCGGACCGCTCGCCGAGGGCATCCGCATGGAGCCCAACACCGAGCTCTTCGGAGCGGATGTCGACGCGGACCAGGTGCGCTACCTGCTCTCGACCTTCCCCGACTCCGCCCGCGGGCGAGTCGTCGCCAGAGCACGGGCCGAGCGAGCCGCGTAACCTGCGACCGCCTCTACCTGAGCGCCCTCTCAGGCGGCGGTAGGCTGTCGTGGTCGCCGCCGACGTCGTCCCCGCGCCGGGCATCCTCCGCCCCGTGCCGGTCGTACCCCCCCTCCCCCGTTGATTGGAGACCTCCGTGCCCGAACTCGACCCGAACCTGCTGACGGTCTTCGACGAGGTCGTGCGCCGCAACCCGGGAGAACGCGAGTTCCACCAGGCGGTGCGCGAGGTGCTCGAGAGCCTGGGGCCGGTGGTGGCGAAGCATTCCGAGTACGCGGATGCCGAGGTCATCCGCCGACTGTGCGAGCCGGAGCGTCAGATCATCTTCCGCGTGCCGTGGACCGACGACGCAGGACACGTGCAGCTGAACCGCGGGTTCCGGGTCGAGTTCAACTCGGCGCTCGGGCCGTACAAGGGCGGACTTCGCTTCCACCCGAGCGTGTACCTGGGCATCGTGAAGTTCCTCGGGTTCGAGCAGATCTTCAAGAACTCGCTCACCGGTCTGCCGATCGGCGGCGGAAAGGGCGGAAGCGACTTCGACCCGAAGGGCAAGTCAGACGCCGAGGTGATGCGGTTCTGCCAGTCGTTCATGACCGAGCTGTACCGCCACATCGGCGAGCATACGGATGTTCCGGCCGGCGACATCGGCGTCGGCGGGCGTGAGCTCGGCTACCTGTTCGGGCAGTACAAGCGCATCACGAACAGATACGAGTCGGGCACGCTCACCGGCAAGGGTCTCACGTGGGGCGGGTCCCAGGTGCGCACGGAGGCGACGGGCTACGGTGCCGTGTTCTTCGTCGACGAGATGCTGAAGGCATCCGGCGACTCCTTCGACGGCAAGCGGGTTGTCGTCTCCGGCTCGGGGAACGTGGCGATCTACGCCATCGAGAAGGTGCACGAGCTGGGCGGCATCGCCATCGCCTGTTCCGACTCCGACGGCTACATCGTCGACGAAGCCGGAATCGACCTCGACCTGCTCAAAGAGATCAAGAACGGCCACAGGGGCAGGGTGAGCGAGTACGCGCAGCGGCGCGGAGCATCCGTTCGCTACGTGCAGGGCGGTTCGATCTGGGACGTGGCATGCGACATCGCACTCCCATGCGCCACGCAGAACGAGCTCGACGGGCGAGCGGCAGCAAGCCTGATCGCCGGCGGCTGCCGCATCGTCGCGGAGGGCGCCAACATGCCCACGACGCCGGATGCCATCCGCTCGCTCCGCGACGCCGGTGTCGCCTTCGCCCCTGGCAAGGCCGCCAACGCGGGAGGGGTCGCCACGAGCGCTCTCGAGATGCAGCAGAACGCCTCGCGCGACTCGTGGACGTTCGAGTACACCGAGGAGCGACTCGCCGAGATCATGCGGTCGATCCACGACCGGTGCCTGGCGACGGCCGATGAGTACGGAGCGCCGGGCAACTACGTGGTGGGAGCGAACATCGCCGGCTTCACCCAGGTGGCCGATGCCATGCTCGCGCTCGGGCTCATCTGACGCTGCCCGGGCAAGGCACGCCGCCGTCGTCGGCACGAGGGGAATGGGTGCCGACGGCGGACGGTGGCCTTATCGGACTGCCCGTTCGGGTTGACCGGATTCGGGTGACCGGGTCGGATGGGGCTTTATTCAGTTGACGAGATGCCAGCCGAGGGAGAAGTCGAGCGCCACGGAGATCATCAGGTACATCAGCCACAGCCCTGTGACGAGGTGCCAGAACCCGAGCGCCCGCTCGCCGAGGACCACGCCGATCGAGGCGAAGAAGTCCGAGGCGTAGATCAGCGCCAGGCCGACGAACAGCAACCCGACCGCCCAGTCGCCGGCGGCGAAGAACACGATCAGGCCGGTGACCGAGATGATGAAGAACGCGACAGACATCCCCGCGTTCGGCCTCGGGTCGCTCCCGCGGTAGCGGTTGTAGCCGATGGCGAACCAGTGAATGCCGTATGCGGAGAACGCGAGCGCAGCCATGTACAGCGGTGCGCCCTTGAACACCTGGAACCAGCTCAAACCGATGAAGAGGATGATCCCGGTTACGAGCTGACAGAAGCCGGGCATCCAGATTCCCCACACGCCCGTGGCTCGGTCGACGCGTTCGTCGCGCTTGGGCCAGCCCAGCAACTCCTGCGGTCCGTAGATCAGGTAGCCGGTGCCGAGGCCGAAGAATCCGAGTGCCAGAGGTGGGAACATCGACACTGCGAAATGCATGGTGAACCTTCTTCTACTCAGTTCCCCTCCATCTCATAGTGACCCTGTTCCCAGACAACTTCAAGGGACTGCCACAGCAGGCGACACGGCTACCCTCGAAGTGAACAATCAGCGGATCGCGGGGTCGCTCGGGCGACGTCGAGACGACTTCTCAGGCAAGGGAGCACGCCGTGACGAACACGCTTCATCGCGACGACGAGCCGCGCGCGCTCCGGCTTCCCTCGACCGGTCTTCCGGCCGATCGCCTCGGCCGTCCCCTCACCGACCTGCGCGTCTCGGTGACCGATCGCTGCAACTTCCGCTGCGTGTACTGCATGCCGCGCGAGATCTTCGGCCGCGACTACGTGTTCATGCCCCGTGCGGAGCTGCTCACGTTCGAGGAGATCGTGCGCGTCGCCCGGATCGGCACGCGGCTCGGCGTGCGCAAGGTGCGCCTCACCGGCGGCGAACCGCTGCTGCGTCGAGGCATCGAGGAGCTGATCGGGATGCTCGCCGAGCTGCGCACGGTCGACGGCGCGCCCCTCGACATCGCGATGACGACGAACGGCTCGGCGCTGGCGGTGAAGGCGCAGTCGCTCAAGGATGCCGGCCTGCACCGGGTCACCGTCTCGCTCGACTCCCTCGACGACGCCACGTTCCGGCGGATGAACGACGTCGACTTCCCGCTCGAGCGCGTTCTGCACGGGCTCGAGGTGGCGCACGAGGTCGGGCTCGGCCCGATCAAGGTCAACATGGTCGTCAAGCGCGGCCAGAACGACGACGACGTGCTCCCGATGGCCGAGCACTTCCGCGGAACCGGCTACGTGCTGCGCTTCATCGAGTACATGGACGTGGGCGCGACGAACGGCTGGCGGCTCGACGAGGTGGTGCCATCGCGCGAGATCGTCGAGCGTATCCGAGCCGCGTATCCGATCGAACCGCTCACGCCGACCGCTCCCGGGGAGACCGCGGCGCGCTGGCGCTACCTCGACGGCTCGGGCGAGTTCGGAGTGATCTCCTCGGTGACGCAGCCGTTCTGCGCCACCTGCAACCGGGCACGGATCTCTGCCGACGGACGCCTGTACACCTGTCTGTTCGCGAGCGAGGGCACGGACCTGCGCGCGCTGCTGCGAAGCGGTGCCGATGACGCCGAGCTGAAGTCGGCGCTGGCCGGGGTCTGGTCCAACCGCGACGATCGGTACTCGCAACTGCGATCATCCGCCACCGACGGCATCGCCTCGCACGGCCGCAAGGTGGAGATGTCGTACATCGGCGGCTGACGGCGTGGTGCCCGCCGTGCGTCGTGTTGCGATAGCGGGGGTACGGGCGTATTCCTGAAATATGGGCAGAGTCACGACCCGACGGAGAGTCGCCCGGCTGACACTCGGCGCCGGCATCACGAGGCGCGAGGACACACTCGTCGTCGAGGAGCCGCTCGAGATCCGCGTCGGCGGCCGCTCGCTCGCGGTGACGATGAGGACTCCGGGCCACGACGTGGAGTTGGCAGCGGGCTTCCTGGTCTCCGAGGGCGTCATCAGCCGCGGCGAGCAGTTCGCCTCGGCCAGGTTCTGCGCGGGCGATGCAGGAGTGGGCAACACGTACAACGTGCTCGATGTGACGCTCGCGCCGGGAGTCGCACCGCCTGCGCCCGAACTGGCGAGGGAGTTCTTCACGACGAGCTCGTGCGGACTGTGCGGCAAGGCCAGCATCGATGCGGTGCGGACGACATCCGCGTTCGGTGTGCAGGATGACCCGCTGCGGATTTCTGCGGAGACCCTCGTCGGCCTGCCCGACCGGCTTCGCGCCGCCCAGGACGTGTTCGAGAAGACCGGCGGTCTGCACGCAGCAGGACTGTACAGGGTCGCGGACGACGAGCTGCTCGTGGTGCGCGAGGACGTGGGAAGACACAACGCCGTCGACAAGGTCGTCGGCTGGGCGCTGACGCACGACCTGCTGCCGCTGACTGGAACGGTGCTCATGGTCTCCGGCCGCGCGAGCTTCGAGCTGACGCAGAAGGCCCTCATGGCGGGCATCCCGATGCTGGCGGCGGTGTCGGCGCCGTCGTCGCTCGCGGTCGAGCTCGCGATCGAGGCCGGCATGAGCGTGGTCGGATTCCTGCGCGGGGAGTCCATGGTGGTGTACGCGGGCGCCCAGCGGATCGTGCCCGCGCAGGCGGAAGGAAGTGCGGCATGACGATCCACGAAGCCCCCAGCGAGCACAAGACGGCGCACAAGGACGAGCACCTCAGCGAGCGCAACGTCGACGACTCCGAGCACCTGGAGATCTCACATCCCAAGCACTGGGCGGCGGGCATCCCGGGGATCATGCACTCGGTGGGACCGGCCGTGCGCGAGATGGGCCCGTCGCGCGCAGCGAAGCTGCTGACGTCCATGAACCACAAGGACGGCTTCGACTGCATGAGCTGCGCGTGGCCGGATCCGTCGCATCGCAAGATCGCCGAGTTCTGCGAGAACGGGGCGAAGGCGGTCACCTGGGAGGCGACGCCCGTCACCGTTCCCAGCTCGTTCTGGCAGGAGCATCCGATTCCGGTTCTGCTGGAGAAGTCGGAGTACTGGCTGGGCATGCAGGGCCGGCTGGTCGAGCCCGTGTACAAGGCGGCGGACAGCGACCGTTACGTCCCGGTCGGCTGGGATGAGGCGTTCCGCATCATCGCGGACAAGCTGAACTCGCTCGAGAACCCCGACCAGGCCGCGTTCTACACGAGCGGCCGCACGTCGAACGAGGCGGCGTTCACGTACCAGCTGTTCGCCAGGGCGTACGGCACCAACAACCTCCCCGACTGCTCGAACATGTGCCACGAGTCCACCGGTGCGGCGCTCGGCGAGGTGATCGGCGTCGGCAAGTGCACCGTCACCTACGACGACTTCGCCAAGGCGGACCTGATCGTGATCATGGGGCAGAACCCCGGCACGAACCATCCACGGATGCTCACTGCACTCGAGGAGGCGAAGGAGGCGGGCGCGAAGATCGTCGCCGTGAACCCGCTGCCGGAGGCCGGGCTGATGCGGTACAAGAACCCGCAGAAGGTCAGCGGATGGATCGGCGAGGGCACAGGGCTTGCCGACGACTTTCTGCAGATCAGGCTGAGCGGCGACCAGGCGCTCGCGCAGGCCGTGGCGAAGCGTGTCATCGAGGCGGAGGATGCCGCCCCGGGCACCGTGCTCGACCACGACTTCATCGACCGCTACTGCCAGGGATACGACGAGTTCGCCGCCAGCCTGCGGTCGCTGGACGAGGCCGAGGTGCTCAAGGCGACCGGGCTCACCAGTGGGGAGATCGACAAGCTCGCCGAGCGGTACATGAACGCCGACCGGGTGATCATCACGTGGGCGATGGGGCTCACCCAGCACAAGCGCGCCGTCGCGACGATCAAAGACATCATGAACCTGCTGTTCCTGCGCGGGAACATCGGCAAGCCAGGCGCCGGAGCATCCCCGATCCGCGGACACAGCAACGTGCAGGGCGACCGCACGATGGGCATCTGGGAGAAGATGCCGCCGGCGTTCCTCGACAAGCTGCAGAAGGAGTTCCGTTTCGAGCCGCCGCGCGAGAACGGGGTCGACAGCGTCGACGGCATCCGCGCCCTCGCCGACGGACGCATCAAGGTGTGGTTCGCACTCGGCGGCAACCTGGTCGCCGCGATCTCCGACACGGATGCCGCCGAGTCCGCCGTGCAGAAGGCGGAGCTGACGGTGCAGGTGTCGACCAAGCTCAACCGGTCGCACGCCGTCGTGGGACGCGAGGCGATCATCCTGCCCACGATGGGACGCACGGAGATCGACCTGCAGGCATCCGGCGAGCAGTTCGTCTCCGTGGAAGACACGGTGTGTGCGGTGCATCCGTCGTGGGGCAAGGTCGAGCCGGTGTCGCCGAACCTGCTGTCGGAGATCTCGATCATCACGCGGCTGGCCCGCGCGACGCTCGGGGACAAGGTGGAGGTCGACTGGGCCGGGTTCGAGGCCGACTACGACCGCATCCGCGATCACATCGCGAACGTCTGCACGGGCTGCGACGACTACAACGCGAAGATCCGGCGGGAGGGCGGATTCGTGCTTCCGCACGGGCCGCGCGATTCGCGTACGTTCCCCACCGACACCGGTAGGGCGAAGTTCACCGTCAACGAGTTGCAGTACGTGGAGTGTCCTCCGGGCAGGCTTCTGCTGCAGACCGTGAGGGCGCACGACCAGTTCAACACGACGATCTACAGCCTGAACGACCGGTATCGGGGAGTGAAGAAGGGTCGAGACGTCATCTTCGTGAACCCGCTCGACATCGCCGAACTGGGCCTCACGGATGGGCAGCGCGTCGACGTGCACAGCGAGTACGACGACGGTGTGGACCGGGTGATCCGCGGGTTCCGGCTGGTGTCGTATCCGACCGCGAGAGGATGCGCCGCCGCGTACTTCCCCGAGGCGAACCCGCTGGTGCCGCTGGATGCCACGGCGGAGGTGAGCAACACGCCGGCGTCGAAGTCCGTGGTCGTGCGCATCGAGCGCGCGCTCGCGTAGAGCCGGAAGCTACCGACTCCCGCCGGGGGTCCGATCCGGCCAGCCCCAGGCGAGGCCGTCGACGGCCAGGAACGGTTCGTCTCCGACTGTCGATGGCGTCAGGCCGGTGAACGCCGCGACATCGCGATGGAGATGGGACTGATCGCTGAAACCGACCTCCGCGGCCACGCTTGCCGGTGGTTGCCCGACAGCCAGCCGGTGTACCGCGTGGTCGAAGCGCACGAGCTTCGTCGCACCCTTCGGCGTCATCCCGACCTCCGATCGGAAGCGCGCCCAGAGCCGGCGACGGCTCCACCCGAGGTTGGCAGCCAGCTGCTCGACGCGGATGGTGCCGCGGGACCGCGCGTCGCCCCCAGACGTCGTCGAGCTGCAGGATGCCGTCGATCTCGGCAGCCGCGCGCCCCAGCACGGCTCGGGCCACGGGCGGTGACAGTCGCAACTGCAGGCATCCGAACGTCTGCAGCTGCGTCGAGCTGAGCACCTGGCCGAACCCGGGCGCCAGCACGAGACTGCCCTTCAGCCGCTGCCCCGCTTCGTTCTGCACCCAGATGTTGCCATCGAACACGAGAATCAGTGTCAGAGCCGGATGCGGGATCAGCCGCAGCTGCGGCGGCGTGAGACCGCGGTCGGTGAATCCCGCCGCCTGTACGCCCGGGAGTGAGATCGGTCGCGACGGGGCGCTGACGTCCCACAACAATCCGTCTACCGGCTGCTCGCCGTCACCGCCGCGCGTCGAATCCTCTCGGACGCCCGCCATGGCGAACAGCGTAAGCGGGAACATTTGTACAAGCCAGGGCCGCCGCAAGAAGCCAGGCTCGCGGTATGACCTCTTCCACTGCTGTTCCACCCGGCTCTCCCGCAACCGCTCACCACAACGGACGCTCGGTCCCCGCCGAGGGTCGCCTCGTGACCGCCGACGGCGTCGGGTTCGCCGTATTCGAAGACGGACCGCGGGACGGCGATCCCCTGCTGCTCATTCACGGGACCGCCGCGTCGTCACGATCGTGGGAGCCCTTGCTCCCGTTTGCAACGTCGGCTCACCGGGTCATCCGGATCGATCTTCCAGGCTGCGGTCGCTCCGCCATGCCGGAGACGCTGGACTACGGAGTCGCCACCGTCGGCAGGCAAATCGGCATGGTGCTCGACCGACTGGATGTGGGTCCCGTCACGGCGGTCGGTCACTCCAGCGGCGGGGTCTTCGCCACCGGCCTTGCCGAGGAGTGTCCCGGTGCGGTCTCGGCGCTCGCGCTGATCGACACCGGACCGAGCATGGGTTCCTATATCGCCGAGGGCGTCGATCTGCGCGGCGCCTCCTGGGCCGAGCTCACAGACGATCAGCTACGTCAGGCGATGCGCGATGGCTTCCATCCCGGCTTCGCGATCCCTCAGGACTATGTCGACCAGTTCCGCCAGCTGGACTTCGCCGTGTTCGGCGCGGTGTCGATCGCCATCCGTCGTTACCTGAGCGATCGCGCACTGCCCGACCGGCTGGCGCCACTCGGCAAGCCTCTCCTGGTGATCTTCGGGGAGCAGGATGCCCGCTGGAACCCGGCATCGGCCGACGACTATCGAATCGTTCCCGATGCTCGCATCGAGCTGCTGGACGGCCTCGGGCACTCGCCGAACCTGGAGGACCCGGAACGGGTCGCCCGAACACTCTTCGCCGTATGAGCGCGCCTCAGAGTTGCTGAAGCCTCGGCCGCGGCCCTTCGATCCGAGCGATCGCAACCTTGACCTCGACGAGTTCGGCCTCGACGCGAGCCACGCGATCTTCCAGCCTCTCGAACCTACGGTCGACAGCTGCCGCAAATGCATCCAGCTTTGCGTCGATCAACTTAGTCTGCCGTGCGAGCATGCCGGCCACGCCTCCCAGCACGCTCAGTGCCAAGGCGAACAGCGCGATGATCATTCCGATCACGTCGGGCGACACGATCACTCTCCCATTCTGCCCTGCGGCACTCGGCTTGTCAGCGACCGTAGCCGGATGACGTCGACTTGCGACCCGCGCTGAGCGTGGTCGGTGGACAACTGCTCGTCAACGGCAGCGGTGGACGACACGCGGATTCGCCGTACCCTGGAACGCGTCATGGCGCATCTTCTCGGGGCCGAGGCCCTGCATCTCGAGTTCCCCACCAAGGTCGTCTTCGACTCCGTCTCGCTCGGCGTGAACGAGGGCGACCGCATCGGCATCGTCGGCCGCAACGGCGACGGCAAGTCGTCGCTCCTCGCGATGCTGTCCGGGCGTCTGCAGCCGGACAGCGGACGCGTGACGGTACGGGGCGGCACTCGCATCGGGGTGCTCGATCAGGCCGACGTGCTCGAGGATGCGCACACCGTCGCGCACGTCGTCGTCGGCGATACGCCCGAGCACGAGTGGGCGGGCGATGCGCGTGTGCGCGACGTGATCTCGGGGCTGCTGCGGGACATCCAGTGGGATGCCGTCATCGGCTCCCTGAGCGGAGGCCAGCGTCGCCGGGTGGCGCTGGCGACGCTGCTCGCCGGCGACTGGGATGTGCTCGCGCTCGACGAGCCGACGAACCACCTCGACGTCGAGGCGATCACGTGGCTCGCCGAGCATCTGAAGCGGCGGTGGCCGGCCAGCGCGGGCGGTCTACTCGTCGTCACGCACGACCGTTGGTTCCTCGACGAGGTGTGCACCGCGACGTGGGAGGTGCACGACCACATCGTCGAACCCTTCGAGGGCGGCTATGCGGCGTACATCCTCCAGCGGGTGGAGCGTGATCGGATGGCGGCGGCCTCCGAGGCGAAGCGGCAGAACCTGGCGCGCAAGGAGCTCGCCTGGCTGCGCCGGGGTGCGCCGGCGCGCACGTCGAAGCCGAAGTTCCGCATCGATGCGGCGAACGCGTTGATCGAGGACGTGCCGCCGATCCGCGACTCCGTCTCACTGAAGGCGCTCGCGGTGTCGCGACTGGGCAAGGAGGTCGTCGATCTCATCGGCGCCTCGGTGTCGTACCCGGCGCCAGAGGGCGGGACGCACGGCGACCACGAGGTGCTGCACGGGGTCGAGTGGCGGATCGCGCCGGGCGAGCGAACGGGCATCCTCGGCGTCAACGGAGCGGGCAAGTCCACGCTGCTCGGCCTGATCGCAGGGACTGTCGAGCCGACAAGCGGACGCGTCAAGCACGGCAAGACCGTCAAGGTCGCCTCGCTCACGCAGCGAATGGACGAGCTCGACGAGCACCTCGACGACCCGGTGCGCGTCGTGCTCGGCAGGCTGCGCACCACGTACACGATCGGCAGTGGATCCAAGGCGCAGGAGCTCACTCCGGGTCAGATGCTCGAGCGACTCGGATTCTCGTCGGCTCAGCTGTCGACGCCGGTCAAGGACCTCTCCGGAGGGCAGAAGCGCCGCCTGCAGCTGCTGCTCATCCTGCTCGACGCGCCGAACGTGCTCATCCTCGACGAGCCCACGAACGACCTCGACACCGATATGCTCACCGCGATCGAGGACCTGCTCGACTCCTGGCCGGGAACGCTGCTCGTCGTCTCGCACGACAGGTACTTCATCGAACGGGTCACGGACCAGCAGTACGCGATCCTCGACCACCGGCTGCGGCACCTGCCAGGCGGGGTGGACGAGTACCTGCGGCTGCGGGTCATGGAGGAGCGGCGGGACGCGGCCGACGGTGGAACTCTTTCGTCGGACTCAACCGGCGGGAGCGGCGGGGTTGGCGGGAGCGGCAGCGGGCTGACGGGTGCCGCGCTGCGAGATGCGCAGAAGGAGGTGGCGTCGATCGAGCGCCGCCTCGGCAAGCTCACGGAGCGCATCGACGCCGAGCGTACGGCGCTCGCGGACCACGACCAGTCCGACTACACCGGACTCGCCGCGAAGACGGATGCCATCGGCGAGCTCGAGCGAGAGGCCGAAGCCCTGGAGACCCGGTGGTTCGAACTCACCGAGGCGATCGGCTGAGCATCCGCTCGCGTGCGGCGAAACTACCGGCCAGCAGCGCCGCGAGGACCGCGAGTCCTGCCACCAGGGCGACCGTCGCACCCCAGCCGGAGGCGGCGTAGACGAGCCCGCCGAACCATCCGACCAGGCTGGACCCGAGGTAATAGAACAGGTTGTACAGTGACGCCGCCTGCGCCCTGCCCACGGTCGCCCTGGTGCCGACCCAGCCAGAGGCGATCGCGTGCGCCGCGAAGAACCCTGCGGTGAAGACGACGAGACCGACGATCACCAGCGGTAGTGAGCCGGCCAGCGTGATCAGCACGCCGGTGATCATGACGGCGACGGATGCCAGCAGCACGCCGGTGCGTCCGAAGCGACGTGCCGCTCCCCCGGCCTGCCGCGACGAGTACGTGCCCGCGAGGTAGGCGAGGAACAGCAGGGAGACCTCGAACGGATTCAGCCCGAACGGCGGCTGCTCCAGCCTGAAGGCGAGGTAGTTGTACACCGTGACGAATCCGCCCATCAGCAGAAACGCCTGGGCGAACAGCACGAGCATGCCGGGAGAGCGCAGATTCGCGAGCGAAGCCTTGACCACCCAGGTGATCGTGGCCCTCGACCGTCTGCTTCCGAGCGGCCGCGGCGTGATCAGCATGAACGCGACGGTCGCCGCTGCGCACAGCACGACGACCACGCCGACGCCCACCCGCCAGCCGAGTAGCGCGGCGAACGGCGCGGCCAGGATGCGCCCGACCAGGCCGCCCACGGTCGTGCCCGACACGTAAGTGGCCGCGGCGACCACGGTGTGGGCCGGGCGAAGCTCCTCGTGCAGGTAGGTGATCGCGAGGGCGGGCACACCGCCGAGCGCCAGTCCCTGCAGCACGCGGAGCACGAGGATGCCCTCGAAACCCGGGAAGACGGCGCCGCCCGCGCCGAACACCACGGCCGCGACCAGCGCGATGCGCATCGATGGCAGGCATCCGATGCGGCCGGCCAGCCACGACCACGGCAGAACGCCGACGGCGAGACCGATCGTGGCGGCCGAGATCAGCAGTGCGGACTGCGCCGCGGTCACATGCAGATCGCGGGCGACGAGCGGAAGTATGCCTTGTGGGGAATACAGCTGTGCGAAGGTTGCGACGCCCGCGAATCCGAGGGCGATGAGGATGCGACGGTACTCGGGTGTTCCCCGGTCGTGGCCGCGCCAGCCGAGTTGGGCGGAGCCCGCGCTCATCCTCCGAGCGGCATCACTCGGGCGCCGTGCACCGGTGCCGAGACCCGCACGGCCCGCAGCTGGCCCGCGCTGAGGGCGATCTGCAGATCGATCGCCGACTCGCGGTCCTCGGCGAGGAACGCGACGGTGGGTCCGGATCCGGAGACGAGGCCGGCCAACGCCCCGTTATTCTCTCCGAGCTCCAGCACGTCCGCGAGTTCGTCGGAGAGATGGATGGCCGGCGCCTGCAGGTCGTTGGCGAGGTTCTCGGCGAGCAGCGCCGGGTCGCCCGCGCGAAGCGCCTGCAGCAGCTCGGTGCTCACCGACGGATGCTCGGCCACAGGCCCGAGCTCGCCCGCGTGCCGCTCACGGTGTGCGTCCAGTTCCCGGTACACCGCAGGAGTGGAGAGCTCCCCTCGGGGCAGCACGAGCACCCAGTCGAATCGGCCCTGCGTGAGCACCGGGCTCAGCTCGTCGCCGCGCCCCAGCCCGATCGCCGTGCCTCCGGCGAGCGCGAACGGCACGTCGGCGCCGAGCTGCGCAGCCAGCTCGTGCAACCGCTCGCGCGAGAGCCCGGCGTTCCACAGGGTGTCGCAGGCGATCAACGTGGCCGCGGCATCCGCCGACCCGCCGCCCATTCCGCCCGCGATGGGCACGTTCTTCTCGATCTCGATGCGCACGCCGGTGCTCACGCCCGCCGCATCGGCCACGAGTTGCGCGGCGCGCACGGCGATGTTGCGCTCGTCGGTGGGCAGCCCAGAGCAGTCGATCGGACCGCTGAAGCTCAGCGTGATGTCGTCGGCCGCCCAGACGCGCACATCCTCGTAGAGCGAGACCGCCTGGTACACGGTCGCGACCTCGTGATACCCGTCGTCGCCGACCGCGCCGACGCCGAGGTAGAGGTTCACCTTGCCCGGGGCGCGAGCGTGCACTGGCAGACCCAGGCTGGCGGACGTCATGGTTCCAACCTACGGTGTCAGTCGCCGACGCGCGCGAGGGCGACGAACTGGTCGGCCGTCAGTTGCTCGCCGCGCGCCGTCGGCGACAGTCCCGCCGCCTCGAGCGCTGCCGATGCCGCGGCCGAGTCGCCGAAGACACCGGACAGCGACTGCCGCAGCATCTTGCGACGCTGGCCGAACGCGGCGTCCACGATCCCGAACATCCGTTGCCGCAATGCCTCGTCGCCCGGGTGCTCGTGCCGCTCGAACGCCACCAGGATCGAGTCCACATTCGGCACCGGCCAGAACACCTGCCGGGAGACCTGCCCTGCCGTGCGCCACGACCCGTACCACGCGGCCTTCACGCTCGGCGAGCCGTACACCTTGGAACCCGGCTGCGCTGCCAGCCGCTGCCCCACCTCAGCCTGCACCATCACGACGCCGGACTGCAGCGTCGGCACGGTCTGCAGGAGGTGCAGCAGCACCGGCACCGACACGTTGTACGGCAGGTTCGCCACGAGCCGCACCGGCGACGCGGGCAGCGCAGTCAGGGCCGCATCGTCGAACGCCAGGGCATCCTGATGCACCACGTTCAGCCGGCCGGATGCCTCGGGCGCCAGTTGCTCGACCGTCACCGGTAGCTGCCGAGCCAGCCTTCCGTCGATCTCGACCGCGACGACGGATGCCCGCGCCTCCAGCAGTCCAAGGGTCAGCGACCCGAGCCCCGGTCCCACCTCGAGCACGACGTCGTCCGGCTGCACGTCCGCCACGCGCACGATGCGTCGCACCGTGTTCGCGTCGATCACGAAGTTCTGCCCGAGCTTCTTCGTCGGCGTCACGTCGAGCAGCTCCGCCAGGTCGCGGATCTCCGCCGGCCCTAGGAGTTGCATGGCCCGTGCGCCATCACGCGATGATCCCGATCGGTGTGGTCGGCGGAGCCGCGACCGGTTCGGAGTCCCATTTGCCGTACACGAGCTCCGTGTTGGACACGAGCTGTGCCGCAAGCACCGACACGTCGGTGCCGGTCACCTGCGCCATGCCGCGAACGGTGTGCGGAATGAGGTACGGCGCATTCGGGCGGCCGCGGAACGGGGACGGCGTGAGGTAGGGAGCATCCGTCTCCACCAGCAGCAGCGAGCGCGGCGCGATCTCCAGTGCGTCGCGCAGGTTCTGCGCGTTCTTGAAGGTCACGGTGCCGGCGAACGAGAGGTACCAGCCGTTGTCGGCGCAGACCTCGGCCAGCCCCGTGTCGCCCGAGAAGCAGTGGAACACCACCCGTTCCGGCGCTCCGACCCGCTTGAGGGTGGCGATCACGTCGTCGTGGGCGTCGCGGTCGTGGATCTGCAGCGCCAGGTTGTGGCGCTTGGCCATCTCGATGTGCGCCTCGAACGAGCGGAACTGCGCGGCGCGCCCGCTGACATCCGTGCGGAAGAAGTCGAGGCCGGTCTCGCCGATGGCTCGCACCCGTGGGCGCGAGGCAAGGGAGTCGATCACGGCCAGCGCGTCGTCGAGCTCGCCTGCGGCATCCAGCTCGGGAGCATCGTTCGGGTGGATGGCCACCGCAGCGAGCATCCTCGGCTCGATAGCGGCGGTCTCCGCCGCCCAGATCGACGAAGCGACGTCGGTGCCCACCTGCACCACGCCACGCACGCCGACCGACGACGCCCGGTCAAGCTGCTCGCGGTAGTCCAGCGCGTGGCCCTCCGCGATGCGACCAGGCCGCGCGGACGGGTCGATGTGCGTGTGGTTGTCGTACACAGGCACCACGAGCGGTGTCGGCAGCGGCGGGTACGTGGGGTCGCTGGGCATGACCGCTAGGCGACGACGGCCTGGTCGATGCGCGGGAACAGCGCCTCCAGCGCGGAGACCCGGATGCCGGCGGGCAACTGCCCCCACCTCCCCGCGTCCCGAAGCGGTTGCGCGGTGAGCTCGCCGAGCGCCTCCTGCGCACCGAGCGCCTGCCACAGCGACTCCGTCGATTTCGGGATGACCGGCGAGAGCAGCACGGCGAGCGCGCGCAGCCCCTCCGCGGCCGTGTAGAGCACGGTCTGCAACCGTTCGCGGTTCGCGTCGTCCTTGGCGAGCGCCCACGGCTCCTGCTCCGTGATGTAGCCGTTCAGCTCGTCGACGATCGTCCACACCGCGGCGAGCGCGTCGTGGATCGCGAAGCGCGAGATGGCGGCGTCCGCGTTCGCGGCGGCATCCGCGACCGTGCGCTGGATCAGGAGGTCGGCATCCGTCGTGGCGCTCCCCACCGGCTCAGGCACCTCGCCGCCGAAGTAGCGCTGCAGCATGGCGATCACGCGGGAGGCGAGGTTGCCGAACCCGTTCGCGAGTTCCGACTGGTAGCGGGCCGAGAGGTCTTCCCAGCTGAACGAGCCGTCCTGTCCGAAGCTGATGGCGCGCATGAAGTAGTAGCGGAAGGCATCCGACCCGAACGTGTCGGTGATCTGCGACGGCGCGATGCCGGTCAGCTTGGACTTGGACATCTTCTCGCCGCCCACGAGCAACCAGCCATGGCCGAACACCTTGTGCGGCACCTCGAGGCCGGCGGCCATCAGCATGGCCGGCCAGATCACGGCGTGGAACCGCGCGATGTCTTTGCCGACCAGGTGGTAGGCCGGCCAGCGGCGGTCGAACAGCTCCTGGTCGGTGCCGTAGCCCACCGCCGTCGTGTAGTTCAGCAGCGCATCGAACCAGACGTAGACGACGTGCGACGGGTCCCACGGCACCTTGATGCCCCAGTCGAAGCTCGAGCGCGAGATCGACAGGTCGGAGAGCCCCTGACGCACGAACTGCACGATCTCGTTGCGAACGCTCTCCGGCTGCACGAAGTCGGGGCGCGACTCGTACAGGTCGAGCAGTTGCTGCGCGAACGCGCTCATGCGGAAGAAGTAGTTCTTCTCCTTGAGGATCTCGATCGGCCGCGAGTGGATCTTGCACACCAGCTGGCCCTGGTACTCACCGCTGAGCGGCTCGTCGAGCTCGTCGCGCTGCTTGTACTCCTCGCACCCCACGCAGTAGTAGCCCTCGTACTCGCCGGCGTAGATGTGCCCGTCGTCGTGCAGCTTCTGCAGGAACCGGGTCACCGCCTCCTCGTGCCGCTCGTCGGTGGTGCGGATGAAGTCGTTGTTGGAGATGTCGACGGTCTCCAGCAGCGGTTTCCAGGCGGATGCCACGAGCCGGTCGGCCCATTCGCGGGGCTCCATGCCGTTGGCGGTCGCCGTACGCAGGATCTTCTGCCCGTGCTCGTCGGTGCCGGTGAGGAACCAGGTGTCGTCGCCGGCCTGACGGTGCCAGCGGGCCAGAACATCCGCGGCGACCTCGGTGTACGCGTGCCCGATGTGCGGAACATCATTCACGTAGAAAATGGGCGTGGTGATGTAGAACGAGGCACCGTCGGACATGCGTTCCATCCTAAATGGAGCGGATGCCCCGCCCTGGCCGCGTTACGGCGGCCGGCAGTCGCTCGTCCTACGCCGGGGCGACTACGCGGATACCGGCGGATGTCGCTTCTCTCGCAAGTTCCTCGTCGTACGTGACGAGTTCGTCGACTCCTATCCTCAGTGCCGTCGCCAGGTGAATGGCGTCGTTCGATCGCATCGGAGCGTGAGTGCCCGCAGCAAGCAAATCGCCACGAGTGACGTCGACGAGCGTGACGGCATCCAGAACCACCTGGATCGCGTCGGTTCCGATGAGCGCAGGGTTGCGCCCGGCCGCGCAGTGGAGCTCGGTGTGCAGCAGCCACGACGCCGCCAGCCGTCGGGAGGAATCGGCAAGTTCTGCGGCCAATGCGGCGGACTCGGTTTCCTCCACCAGAAGCTTCATCGCGGCCGATGTGTCGAGGTAGGCGACGGTCATCCGCGGATCACCAACGGCCCCTGCTGTCTTCGATGAGTTCGCGCGCGCTCGTCGGCGACACGACCCGCTTGATCGCCGCCAGGGTCTCGGTGCCATTGCGCGCGCCTCGCGCCTCACCTCGAGCGATGAGCGCTTCGAGCGCGTCCCCTCCGACGGGGACGATCATGGCCGCCCGGCGACCGTTATTGCTCACCAGCAGCGACTCGCCCGCCTCCACTCGGCGGAGGATCTCGCCGCTGTTGTTCCGCATCTCGCGGTGAGTCACTGTCTCCATGTAGCACATCGTAGCACAGCGGTCTCGCGCCGGCGAGAGCATCGGGCGTTGGGCGAGCATCGGGCGATACAGTCGCACCGTGTCAAACAGCCCCGACGATCCATGAAATAGGCGGTTACGCCAAGCCGGACGCCTGCAGCAGCTCGTGGCGCAGCGCCTCCCGCACGGCGGCCATTCCGTTGTATGTCTCCTCGAACGAGGTCGACAGCGGCGACAGCCCGATGCGGAGGCCACGGGGGTCGCGGTAGTCCGGGATGACGCCCTGATCCCACAGCGCCCCCGTCACCTGCCGCATCGCGGGATGCTGCACCGTCACGTGTCCGCCACGGCGCGCGGCATCCCGCGGCGAGGCCAGCACTGCGCCGAGCGGAACCAACCACTCGTCGGTGAGCTCGATCGCGAAGTCGGTGAGCGCCAGCGACTTCGAGCGGACGGCGTCCATGCCCTTGTCGTCGATCATCTCCAGCGTGTCCTGCATCGCCAGCATGCCCACGATCGGCGGTGTGCCGCTGAGGAACCGGCGCATGCCGGCGGCGGGGACGTACTCCGGGCCCATGGCGAAGACATCCGCCGAGCCCATCCAGCCGTGGATCGGCTGCTGCAGCACCCGCTGCAGGTCGTCGCGCACGTAGGCGAATGCGGGAGAACCGGGGCCGCCGTTCAGGTACTTGTACGTGCAGCCGACGGCGAGGTCGACCTCCCAGGCGTCGAGCTCGATGGGGACGGAGCCGACCGAGTGGCAGAGGTCCCAGAGCACGAGTGCTCCGGAGTCGTGCGCGATTCTGGTGATGCGCTTCGCGTCGGCCAGGTAGCCGGAGCGGTATGCGACGTGGCTGAGCACGACGAGCGCGGTCCGCTCCCCCACGACCGCGGCCACCTGCTCCGGCGAGACTCCGGATGCCGGGTCCGCCTCGATCCAGCGCAGCGTGAGTCCGCGTTCGGCCGCGATCCCGTCGAGGACGTATCGGTCGGTCGGGAAGTTGTCGGTGTCGAGCACGATCTCGGTGCGCGTTCCTGAGCTGCGCGGTGCATCCACCGCCGCCCTGGCGAGCTTGTAGAGCAGCACGGTCGTCGAGTCGCCGATCACGGTCTGTCCGGCCGCAGCGCCCAGAGCCACCCGGCCGATGCGGTCGCCGATCGTGAACGGCAGGTCCATCCACTCCTCGTCCCAGCCGCGGATGAGCCGCCCGCCCCAGTCCTGGATGAGGAACCGCTGGATGCGCTCGACGCTCGCCGTGGTCGGCCGGCCGAGCGAGTTCCCGTCGAAGTAGGCGACGAGATCGTCGGAGGCGACGAACCGTGACCGGAAGTGCGCGAGCCCGTCGATGCGGTCTGCCCTTCGTGCATAGGCGAGGAAGGGATCGGGGGCGCTCATTGCAGGGTCTCCTCCAGGTAGTCGATGGTCGTGGCGCGGGCCGTCGCCAACCAGTGGGCGGCGTCCGTCGCGCTCTCCGGCGGCGTGCCTGGTATCCAGGCGAACCGGGGACCTATCGCATCCGCGTGCGTCGACCCCGCGATGCCGGCGACGAGGGCGTCGCGCTCCAGGCCCGCTGCGGCAAGGGCGTCCAACTCCCGCGAGTTCACACCGAGCGGAAGCGGTCCGTTCCCGAGATCGGTGCCGTAGAGCACGCGAACGCCGGCGGCCGCGAGGTGCCGCACGTTGTGGGTCGCGATCTCGAACGCGGACGAGCGGTCGCCCCAGCCGTGGATGTCGAGAGTCGAGATGACGGCGGTGCCTGCGCGGGACATCCGCGCGATGAGTTCCGGTTCGAGCCTCTCGGTGAAGGGAGTGTGCGCGATCACGTTGACGCCGGCATCCAGCGCGCGCTCCGTCATGCCCTGGCCCTCGACATGCGCCGCGACGGGCACGCCTTCGCCTCGTGCGGCGGTGACGATGGCGACGAGCAGCTCCGGCTCCGGCACCGGGCCTGCATCACTGTTGACGGTCACCTTGATGACGGATGCTCCGGCGGCCGCCTGCGTACGCACCGCCGCCTCCGCCTGGTCGGGGTCGCTCAGCTCGACGACCGCTGCGTCCGGAGCCCAGTCCCTGCCTTTCGGGTATCCGCCTGGGCAGGTCAGGAAGGCACCGGCTATGTGGATGTCCGGCAGCGTCGATCCGGGGAACGCCGCGTCTCTGCGCAGGCGCCCGGTGATCGCGGGATCGCCTCCGAGGTCGACGACGTGCGTGATGCCACCGGCGAGCAGCGGCTCAGGATCGATGAGGGTCAGGTGCACGTGATGGTCGGTGAGGCGCGGAACGAGCGTGCCGGGCACCTCGATGTCGGCTCGGGCATCCGGTCCGACCGGTTGCAGCAGACCGTCGAGCAGCGCGTAGGCGCTTCGGCCGCGGA
Organism: Humibacter sp.; assembly: GCF_051954055.1. Taxonomy (NCBI): domain Bacteria; kingdom Bacillati; phylum Actinomycetota; class Actinomycetes; order Micrococcales; family Microbacteriaceae; genus Humibacter; species Humibacter sp. The sequence continues at coordinate 53,543 of NZ_JBQCIE010000087.1, forward strand.
ACGACCCGGTCCACGCCGCTTCGAACGCGACGATCTGGCCTTCCTCTAGCATCGGCCGCCGTTCACGCCGGTGCGCCGATCTGGGTGCGCACCGCGTACAGCTCGGGGAAGAACGCGATGTCGAGCGCTTTCTGCAGGAACGGCACGCCGCTGGATCCACCGGTGCCGGTCTTCATGCCGATCGTGCGCTGCACCGTCTTCAGATGCCGGAACCGCCACAGCTGGAAGTTCTCCTCCAGGTCGACCAGCTCCTCGCACGCCTCGTACTCCGACCAGTGTTCGTCGGCGTGCTCGTAGATATCGCGGACCACGGGCATGAGCTCCTCGTTCATGCGGTACCCCTGGGTCACGTCGCGGTCGAGAGCCGAGGCGGGCACCGCGAAGCCGGCTCTGGCGAGATAGCGGAGGAACTCGTCGTACAGCGTCGGGGCGTTCAGGATGCTCGACAGCAGCTCATGCGCGGATGCATCGTTCTCGAACACTCGCAGCATGCGAGCATCCTTGTTGCCGAGCGTGAACTCGACGGCGCGGTATTGCCAGGACTGGAATCCGGACGAGTTGCCGAGGAAGCCACGGAACTGCGCGTACTCCGTGGGAGTCAGGGTGGCGAGCACCGACCACTGGTCTGTCAGCGTGCGTTGAATGTGCTTGACGCGGGCGATGCGCTTCAGCGCCGGCTGCAACTCGTTCTCGCGCAGCAGCCTGCAGGCATCCGTCAGTTCGTGGAGCACGAGCTTGAACCACAGTTCCGTGGTCTGGTGCTGCACGATGAACAGCAGTTCGTCGTGGTGCTCGGGTGTGCTGACCGGATGCTGCGCCGACAGCAGCTGCTCGAGCCCGAGATATGACGAGTAGCTCATGCGACGGCTGAAGTCGGTGACGATGCCTTCCTCGTAGCGATCTGCTTCGGCACGGCCGTGCTCGGCGTCGTGCTGTGCGGTCGAGTCTCGAGCAGCACTTGCGTCGGTCATCGCGCCTCCTCGCGTCCGCTCCATTGTCGCGTGGCGGTCGCGACGAGGTCGAATCGTGGCGCGGGTGTCAGAGCGGTTGCACCCCTACCGCGAACGTGTGCTGCAGCTGGAACGCCTCGGAGGTGGCAGCGCCTTCCTCGGCGAGCGAACGCACGCGATCCTCGATGCGCTCGAACTCGTCACGCAGCCTCGACGGCCGTTCGTTTTCCGCCGCTGTGCTCACGCGTACACGCTTCACGAGGCGGTCTTCCCGCACCGCTTCTTCCCAGTCCATCGCGGTGCCCACGATCACGGATGCCTGGTGCTCCAGCCGGTCGAGCGCTCGTTCGTAGACGGCACGGGCATCCAGGTCGTCGCTCTCCTGCTCGTGGGATCCGGTCGAATCCTCGAGTACTTCGACGGTCAGGCCGGATGCGGTGAGCAGGGTCGCGAGACGGCTGATCGCGCCCTCCGCCGTGTAGCCCACGAGGGTCGCAACCGTGACGTCGCGGTCGCGGAGCCAGGCGGCCAGGTCGCCCTCCCCGTCACCAGCGGCACCCGAGGTGATCACCGTCGCGTCTCTCGGATTGTCGGCGCGCTTCATTGACACCTCCGGTGCCGATCGTAGAAGTGGGCGGGCCGGCGCGCCAGCGATCGTACGCTCGGTCAGTCCCCTGGCGACGCCTTCAGGACGCCGAAGCACGTCGGCGCGACGGTCCCTTCGGTCAGAAGGGTGGTGGGTCGCTGTCGTATCCGGTGGGTGTTCTCACGCGGATGCCGCCGTCGGGTTGGGGGTCTAATCGGATCCGGGTCACCGTCTTCAACCGGTGCAGTCTCGGTTTGAACGGTGCCAGGTTGCCCACGTCCGTGGGTCCACCGTGCTGGCGTTCGATCACGTGATCGATCTCGGCCCCGGTCACGATCCCCACCGGCAGGTACGGGGCCGCGGCCTCGTCGAGCCCGTATTTCAACGTGAGCCAGGTCTTCTGATCCGGGGTGGGCCGGTACCGGGTGGTGTCCAGGTTCAACACCGCCGGACGGATCGGATCCGCCAGCACCTTCCGAAACGCGGGGGCGTCGCGTAACGCGGCCGCCGCCTGCTTCGGGGGGATCGGCCCATACCCGAGGAGCTCAGCGAACCGGCCGGCGTCGTCGATCAACACGAACGGCCGCACCCCCGCACCACCACGACGGTGTGTACCTCGCTTGGCACCGGTGGTGTCGCCTTTCAGCCACTGCACCGCCAGGTCGGCACGCACCTGATCCAGAGTGCGCGACTCGCCCGGCAGAGTGCGCAGGCGGCGGGCTTCCGCGGTCAACGCGGTCTCGATCTGCGCCACATCCATTACGGAGGCGTGGAGGTTCAACCAGGCCATCGCATCCGCAGCCGCCTCGACCACGACACGTCGTCTGGTGTGGGCGTCCTCGTGCCGTTGCTCGAGGGTGTTGGCGCACAACCGTTCCCGCAACAGGCGGCACCGACGGGCGAACATCCCAGGGTTCAGCTTCTCGACGATCCCCGCCATCCGCTCGTCAAACATCGCGTAAGCCGCCTCGTCGGGGAGCCCGGTGCAGGACTCGACGGCGGCGCGGACGTGCTGCGGGCTGATCCGCCCGGAGGTGAACAACTCCTTCAGCCGGGGCAACGACGTGTTGAGGACCTCGGCGTGCCAGGCCATGGAGCGGACCGTGGTCTCGCTCAGGTGCAACCACTGCGCCAGGTCGAACGCGACAGCCCGGACCGCGACGTCCACCTCCTCCGCCCGCGGGTCCTTCGCGGTCGCCCCGACCGGCACATAGACGCTGGGGTCTTCCCGGGCGTATTCGAACGCCCGACCTACCGCGAACAGTTGCCGTGCCGCTTCCAGGTTCACCAGGGTCTGGGAGGAGACCGCATCGTCAATGACGGACCGCATCAACCCCGCACCCGAGTCCGTCCGCACCCATGACACGTGCTCGTCCGTCGCGGAACGGGCCGGCCGATCCAGGAACAGCAGCTCCGCCGACTCGTCGAACAACGACGCATCCGCCAACTCCGCCCAGAAGGCGACATCACCCTCCGGCACCGGTGCTAGTTCCACGTCGTTCATACCTTCGAAGCTAGGCCATGCCACCGACATTCCCCGGACACGGAAACCCAACCTGACCAGGCCTGTTGATAACCACGCAAACACGTCGCCTGGGGAGGAGAAGACGCACCGCGAAAGACAGGAGGAGGTCAGTCTCGAACGCATCCGATCGAGGTCCGGCCGCGGATGCTCACGGCTACTCGGCCGGCGAATCCATGTAGGCGACGGGTTGCATGGTGAAGAGCTCGGCGCAGTATCCGTCACGTTCGATCAGCTCGTCATGAGTGCCTCACATTCGCTACACCAACCGGCATCCGCCACAAACATTTCGTGTCGCGGATGCCGGTACCTGCAGCGGATGCCGATATGTGTGGCGCGAGCCGAATCTCGTCAGTGAATTCCGCTCACACCGCGGTCAGCGTCAGCAGCAGCGCGTGCTCGGGGTGCAGCCCCGGCATGGGCAGGCCCGCCGACCCGAGCAACCGACCCGGCACGACGACACCACCGTCGGCACCCGCCTCCGCGACACCCCGCAGCCACGGCGGGACGCCACGCAGAGCCGCGGCATGCGCATCCAGCGGCAGTCCCAGCGCCACACGATAGTCGCGCTCGGGGTCGAGTCCGGCGAACCGCAACCGCGCGGGCACCTCGTTCGGCGACGTAGCAAGCGCGGCGTAGACGAAGACCGCACGGGAGCCGTCGTGGGCAACCGTGCCGTACGCGGCATCCGTCTCGTCCGGGCGGTCGATGCGCACCGCTCGGCCGGTGTGCAGCAACGAACGGTTCGCCTTGTAGAACTCGATAGCGGCACGCAGCTGCGTGCGTTCGGCATCCGTCAGCGACCGCACGTCCCATTCGATGCCGAAATGGCCGAACAGGGCGGTGATCGCACGGAACGACAGGTCGTGCGTACGCCGAGTGGTGTGCGAGGTGCCGGGACCGACGTGCGACCCGACGAGCTCTGGAGGCAGCACAAGGCCGGTCCAGCGCTGGATCGTCTGCCGCTCCAGCGCGTCGTTCGTGTCGGACGCCCACACCCGGTCGGCGCGCTGCAGGATGCCGAGGTCCACCCGAGCACCGCCTGAGGAGCAGCTCTCGATCTCGACACCGGGGTGCGCGGCGCGAAGCGCGTCGAGCAGCCGGTACACGGCGAGCGTCTGCTCGTGCGTCGACGGATGCCCGTCATGCCCGAGCTCGACCTGGTCTCGGTTCTGATCCCACTTCAGGTAGTCGATCGGGTACTCGCTGAGCAGGGCGTCGAGTCGCGCGTAGATGTAGTCCCAGGCATCCGGATTCACGAGATCGAGCACCTGCTGGTGCCGCCACGGCAGCGACAGTCGGCCGTGCGCTCCGTTCGGACGCGAGATCCAGTCCGGATGCTCGCGCGCGACCTGCGAGTCCTCATTGATCATCTCGGGCTCGACCCAGAGCCCGAACTGCAGCCCCAAGCCCTTGACGTGCTCGATGAGCGGTGTGAGTCCCTGCGGCCAGACATCCGGGTCGACGAACCAGTCGCCGAGACCCTTCGTGTCGTCGCGCCGTCCCAGGAACCAGCCGTCGTCGAGCACGAAACGCTCGACACCGAGATCGGCGCCAGCGTCGGCGAGCTGCTCGAGCACGGTCAGATCGTGGTTGAAGTAGACGGCCTCCCACGTGTTGAGCACGACCGGTCGCGGCGACGACAGATGCCCTGCGCGGCTTCGCACCCACTCGTGGAACTGAGCGCTCACCCCGTCGAGCCCCTCGGCGGAATACGCCGCGTACGCGATCGGTGCTGCGTAGGTCTCTCCCGGCGCGAGCACCACCTCGCCCGAACGCAACAGCTCCCCCACGGCGAGCACGGTCTGCCCGTCGCCGGCGCGTTCCACGCGGCTCGTGTGGTCACCGCTCCAGCCCAGGTGCAGCGCCCACACCTCGCCGGACCGCCAGCCGAACTCGGGCGTCCCGGCCGCGATCACGAGCGTCGAGTCGTGCCCCGTTCGGCCATGCCGCGCACTGCGGGTCCAGGTGCCCTGGTCGATTCGGCGGCGCTGCGGATGCTTCTCCCGCGCCCACCTGCCGGTCAGGTCGAGCGACTCGGTCGCCTGGCCAGGCACAGGGAGACTGGCGTCGAGTGCGGCGAGCGTGTACTCATCGTCCCCGGTGTTCGTGACGCTCTCCTCGACGAGCAGCATGCCGGTGGCATCCAGCGTGAGCGTGATGTCCACCCGCAGAGCGGATGCCTCGTCGCTGAGCACGAGCCGCGCGCGCTGGGTGCCCGCGGGGTCTTCGACCTCGAGGTGGGCATCCTGCATCTTCAGCCGTGGCGAGAAGGCTCGCCCGTCCCGATCGCCGGCGATCCCCGGGGTACCGCGCCACCCCCGCGACGGCTGAGGGATGAGCGACACCGGCACCGGCTCGTCGAACGCCGAGTGTGCTGAGGATGCCGTGAACAACGCCGGGTCGAGTCGGTCGCCGTTCTCGCCCAGGTCGGCACCCCAGTGCGCGATCCGCACGTCGGCGTCGCGCAGGTCGAGCAGCAGGCTGACGCCCGCGGCGCGCAGGTACAGGCGGTCGATCACGAAGCATCCTCCGAACGTGCGCGGCTCTCATCGGTCATGACGATGCGCAGCTCGCCCGCGCGCGACGAGAGCACCTCCTGTGCATGCCGGCTGAGTCCGTCGTCGCTGATCACAACGGCAGCCTCGTCCAGTTCCGCGATGGTCGACATCCCGACCGTTCCCCACTTCGTGTGGTCGGCCAGCACGACCACACGGCGGGCGGCGGCCACAAAGGCGCGATCGGTCTCCGCCTCGAGCAGGTTGGGTGTGGTGAAGCCCTCGTGCTCGTCCATGCCGTGCACACCGAGAAACAGGTAGTCCAGGTGCAGCTGACGCAACGCCGAGATCGCGATCGGCCCGACCAGGGCGTCCGACGGGGTGCGCTCGCCGCCGGTCAGGATGACGTGCCCTCGGCCGCTTCCCGCCCGGGGGTACAGCACGCTCGCCACCTGCACCGAGTTGGTCACGACGGTGCAGTCCAGCGGCGCACCGGCCAGCAGCGACGCGAGACGCCACGTGGTGGTTCCCGCGCTGATGCCGATGGCGCTTCCCGGGCGTACGAGGGATGCCGCCTCCCGCGCGATCGCGAGCTTCTCGTCCTCCTCGCGCACGATCTTCGACTCGAACCCCGGCTCATCCGTGCTGAGGCCTCCGCCGGGCAGCGTCGCACCGCCGTGCACGCGCTCCAGCAGCCCGCCGGACACCAGCACGTCGATGTCGCGCCGCACCGTCATCTCGCTCACCCCGAACTGCGTTGCGAGTTCGGTGACGCGCACGGTGCCCCGTTCCCGGGCGCGGGTGACGATCGCGCTCTGACGCGCGGCTGCGAGCATCATGCGATTATCCCTTGCTCGCACCCAGGGTGAGCCCGGCAACGAACTGGCGCTGCAGCACGAGATAGATGATCAACGTGGGGATGACCGTGATCATCGCGCCTGCCGCCAGCAGGTTGTAGTTCGAGAGGAACTGGCCCTGCAGATTGTTGATCGCCGTCGTGACGGGCAACCGGTCGCCGGATTGGATGAAGACCAGCGGCCAGAAGTAGTCGTTGTAGATGAAGATCACTTCGAGCGTGCCCAGCGCCGCCAGGGCCGGCCGAGTGAGCGGCAGGATGACGTTCCAGTACTGCCGCCATACACTTGCGCCGTCGACGCGCGCCGCCTCGGTGAGCTCGAGCGGGATCGCCTTCATGAAGTTCGAGAGCACGAACGTGCAGAAGCCGATCTGGAACGCGGTGTTCGCCGCGATGACGCTCACGTAGGTGTTCAACAGCGAACCGGAGTCGCTCATCCAATACGGCAGCGTCGTGTGCTTGAACAGCTCGAACAACGGAGCGGCAAGCACCTGCGGGGGCAGCAGGTTGCCTGCGGTGAACATGATCAGCAGCGTGACGTTGAACTTCCAGCTGTAGCGCGACACCGCGAACGCCATCATCGAGGCGAAGAACAGCGTGAGCAGCACGGCAGGAACCGTGATGATCACCGAGTTGCCGAAGTAGGTCGGGAACCCACCCTGCGTCCACGCGTCGACGAAGTTCTGGAAGCTGTAGTGCCCAGCGATCGAGAAGTAGCCGTACTTGTCGGTGTCGGCCTTCGGTCGCAGCGACGTGTACAGCGTCCACACGAGTGGCAGAAGCCACATGATCGCCATCACGGTGACGAAGAGGTACGTCGCCCAGAAGCGCCTCTTCCTGCGGTGCGTGCTGGTCGGCGCGTGAGGCGGAACGCGGACGGATGCCGTCGTGGTGGTCATGCCTTCTCCCTTCGGAACGTTCGCGCCAGGTAGAACACGATGGGCACCAGCGAGATGACCAGCAGCACCACCGCGAGTGCGGATCCGACGCCGATCACCTGCCCTTCACCGATGAGGTTCTGGATGACCAGCACGCTGAGCAGTTCGAGACCGTTCGTGCCGCGGTTGATGACGTAGACGATGTCGAACGCACGCAGGGACTCGATGATCGTGATGACGACGATGATGATGTTGGTCGGCTTCATGGCCGGGAACACCACCTGGAAGAAGGACTTCCAGGCGCCGGCTCCGTCGAGGGATGCCGCCTCCCGCAGGCTCGGGTCGACGCTCTTCAGTCCAGCCAGGTAGAGGATCATCACGTAGCCGGCGTGCCGCCAGGTGGCGGCGACCATCGCCGCCCACAGATTGACCCCTGGCGTTCCGAGCCAGTCGACGGCGTTCGGTTTGCCCGCCGTTCCGAGCAGGAAGTTCAGCAGGCCGTTGTCCTGCGAGTAGAAGAGCTGCCAGATGATGCCGATCAGCGCGAGCGACAGCATCACCGGCGCGAAGAAGATGGACTGGTAGACGCGGGTGCCCTTCAGCGCCTGGTCGAGGAGCACCGCGAACAGGAGTCCGAGCGGCGTCCCGATGATGCCGAGGAACAGCAACCAGATCACGTTGTGCAGCACCGCCGGCCAGAACGGCGTGTAGCTCTGGAAGATGTACTGGTAGTTGCTCCAGCCCGCCCATTTCATGTCGGTGAAGTCGAGGCCGTTCCACTGAACGAACGAGAGTCCGATCGAGAACAGCGTGGGAAGCCAGACGAGGACGAGCTGGATCAGGGTGGGGATGCCCACCATGATCGACAGCACGACGACGTCCCGGCGCGTGAACTGACGCAGGCGGCGCCGCGTGCCGGGGGGGGGTGGGCCCCCCCCCGGCCCGGGGGGCCTCTGGGGGGGTGGCAGCCTGTCCCCCCA
>NZ_JBQCIE010000088.1:0-19249 GCF_051954055.1 Humibacter sp.
ATCAACGCACAGCTGGTGGTGCCGCAGCTCTTCCTCGACTCGTTCCCGTCCTGGTTCAGCGGCATCGCGCTGGCGGCGATCGCGATCGGCGCGCTCGTTCCGGCGGCGATCATGTCGATCGCGGCATCCAACCTGTTCACCAGGAACATCTACAAGGACCTGTTCAAGAAGAACGCCACGCCGAAGCACGAGGCGAGCGTGTCCAAGCTGGTCTCGCTCATCATCAAGCTGGGCGCCCTGGTGTTCGTACTGGGCATGGATCAGTCCTCGGCGATCAACCTGCAGCTGCTGGGCGGCATCTGGATCCTGCAGACGTTCCCGTCCATCGTGGCGGGCCTGTACACACGCTGGTTCAACAAGTGGGCGTTGTTCGCCGGCTGGGCGGTCGGCATCGCGTACGGCACCTGGGCCGCGTACAACGTGGTCAACCCGGCAACGCACGCGCACTTCGGCGGCTCCATCGCACCGTTCCCGTTCACCGCGGTTCCGGTCTACATCGGTGTCTCCGCGTTCGTGCTGAACGCGGTCGTCGCCACGGTGGTGACGATCGTGCTTCGCCTGTTCAAGGTGAAGGACACGACGGATGCCACCCGCGCATCCGACTATGGCGCCGACGAGAACGACCCCAAGGTGGTGGCCATCGAGCGGACCCAGCCGCCGCTGACGCCGGAGCTCGACGGGCGCAGCTCCTGACCGGTGAGGCGGTGGCGGCGCGCGTCAGGCCGTCACCGCCTCATCGCAGCTCAGCGCTACACTGCGGCTCCTGCCGGATCAATCCCCGGCGGCTGGTTCCGGGCAGGAGTAATCCTCGGATCGTGGGAGGGTTGCGCGAAGCCACGGGGTGAGCCTGGTCATGGTCCTCGCGATCCTGTTCGCCCTGTGCGGCGCCGCGAGCAACGGCTTCGGTACCGTGCTGCAGCGCCGAGCCGCCCGAGCGGCCCCTGATCGTGAGCGATTCAGGTCGGCGCTCATGCTCGACCTCTTGCGCCGTCGCACCTGGCTCCTCGGCATCGGCACGGCGATCGGCGGTTTCGTGTTCCAGGCCGCGGCGCTGAGCGTCGGAGAGCTGTCGCTGGTGCAGCCGCTGTTCGCGGCAGAGCTCCCGCTGACGCTGGTAATCATGCGACTCTTCTTCCACTCGAGGCCGGGACGGCGTGCCTGGATCGGCGGCCTCGGAATGGCCATTGGGCTCGCGACCCTACTGATCGCGCTCGCGCCACACGCAGGAAACCAGCACGTTCCGCCGGTCGCCTGGATCGTGGCGCTGTCCGTCATCGCCGCCCTGATCCTCGGGCTGGTCCTCGCGGGACGATCGCCCGGCGCCACCGGCGCTGCCGTGCTCGGCGCCGCAGCAGGCATCGGGTTCGGTACGACGGCCGCGGTGATGAAGGTCGTGATGGGCCAGCTTCGCGTCTCGATTGTCGGGATGCTCGCCTCTTGGCAGGTCTACACGATGATCGCCGCGGGCATCCTCAGCTTCTTCCTGCTGCAGAACGCGCTGCAGTCCGGTTCGCTCGTCGCCACGCAGCCGGCCGTGACCCTGTCCGACCCGATCGTGAGCGTCGTCCTGGGGGTGGTCCTGTTCCACGACCAGGTGAGGTTCGGGTTCTGGCTCATTCCGGAGATCATCGGGCTCGCGCTCATCCTGGCCGGAAGCATCGAGCTCTCCCGCTCGCCGGTGCTGACGAGCAGAACGAGCACCTGACCAGGAGGATCGGCGTGCTCATCAGCTCTGGGCCGCCGCCAGCTCGCGTGCGAGGGTACCCCGTTCGCGCACCTGAACGGCGGAGAGACCCTGCCACTCCGCCGCCTCGCGGAGTAGGGCCGCCAGGCGGGCGGGAGTCTCGTCATCAGCCTCGGCCTCCGCCCACGCGGACCGCACGATGAGCACACCGGCCTGCCGATCGCTCTTCAGATCGACGCGGGCGACGATGCGGTCATCCTGCAGCACCGGCAGAACGTAGTAGCCGTAGACGCGCTTCGGAGCCGGCGTGTAGATCTCGATGCGATAGTCCAGACCGAACATCCGAAGCGCTCTGGCGCGTTCCCACACGATCGGGTCGAACGGCGACAGCAGGGCGGATGCCTGCACCCGCCGAGGCAGGCGGGCATCCGTCGCGAGCCACACGGGGGCCGGCCGGCCGGCACGTTCCCAGCCGGGAACGGCGACGCGGCTCACCTCACCCGCGTCTTCGAGATCGGCCAGCGCGGCCTGGGTGGGAACGGACTTCAGCCGGTAATAGTCGGCGATGTCGCTCAGCGTGCCGATGCCGAGGGCACGAACCGAGCGGCGCACGAGCTCGCGGACGGCATCCGTCGTTTCGACCCTCGTCTCCAGCACGGAGGACGCGAACACCTGCTCGGGCAGCGCGTAGCGACGCTCGAACCTGTTCCGGCCGGCGATGGCGACGTCGCCGAAACGGAACAGCAGCTCGAGCGTGCGCTTGACCTCGGACCAGCCCCACCACGGACCCTTACGCACGTTCTCCTCGTGCTCGATGTCGCTGGCGGCCATCGGACCGTTCGCCGCCAGCTCGTCCAGCAGCCACCGAGCCGTCCGGCCGTGGGATGCGTCCCATGCCTCGGTCCCGGTTCCGTAGCGCCGACGCATGGCGTCCATGCGCCACTGGAACAGCGGCCGGTCCTCGCGCCGCACGAAGGCAGCCTCGTGCGCCACGTACTCGGTGTGTGGGGCGCGCGAACGCATCGTCAGGGCATCCAGCTGCCCCTTGTCGTATGCGCCGAGCCGAGCGAACACCGGGAGGTAGTGGCTGCGCTCGAACACGTTGACGGAGTCGATCTGCAGTAAGCCGATGCGGTCGATGAGGCCGTTCAGCTGACGAGTGCCCACGGTCGCAGGACGCGGCCTGCCGAACCCCTGTGCCGCGAGCGCGATGCGCCGCGCGAGGGCGGGCGAGATGGTCGACGGTGCACTGGATGCCACTCCGCGAGGCTATCCGCACCCTCTGACGAACGGTGCATGCTGAACCCTCAGCAAACACAAATAGACTGACGCGATGGCCCGACCACCTGCGCCGAACCATCCTGCGTCCGAGAGCACCGACGACACCGTCGAGTCATCCATTCCCCGTGGAGTACGCCTCTCCGCAGCCTGGTCCTGGCGCCTGCTTCTGATCGGTGCAGTGATCGCGGTCGTGGTCTTCCTCATCGTGCAGCTGAGGCTCATCGTGGTTCCGGTGCTCGTCGCCGTGCTGCTCGCCGCACTGCTGGTGCCGTTCGTCGACTGGCTCGCTCACCACAGCTGGCCGCGCTGGCTCGCGATCGTGGTCGCGCTGGCGGCCGTGCTGGTCGTGGTCGGCGGTCTCGTGGTGCTCGTGGTGTGGCAGATCCGCGGCGAGGCGCAGGCACTTCAACACAGGAGCGGCCAGGCGTTCGACGACTTCAAGGCCTGGCTGCAGGGACCGCCACTGGAGCTGACCGACAAGCAGATCGACAGCTATGTCTCACAAGCGCTGAAGGCGCTGCAACAGGACAGCCAGGTGCTCATCTCCGGTGCGTTGTCCATCGGCTCGACGCTTGGTCATGTGTTCACCGGCGCTGTGCTCACCGCTTTCAGCACGCTCTTCATCCTCATCGACGGCAAGGGCATCTGGTCGTGGATCGTGCGGATCTTCCCACGCGGCGCACGTGCCGCTACGGACGGCGCCGGTCGCGCCGGCTGGGTCACGCTGACCAGCTTCGCCCGCGTGCAGGTCCTGGTCGCCTCGATCGACGCGCTCGGCATCGGGCTGGTGGCCTTCTTCCTCGGACTGCCGCTCGTGATCCCGATCGCCGTGCTCGTCTTCCTCGGATCGTTCATCCCCATCGTCGGCGCCGTCATCACCGGGGCCCTCGCGGTCGTCGTGGCGCTCGTCTACAACGGTTGGGTCGCCGCGATCATCATGCTCGCCGGCGTGCTCGCGGTGCAGCAGCTCGAGGGCCACGTGCTGCAACCGCTCATCATGGGATCGGCCGTGAAGGTGCACCCGCTCGCCGTCGTGCTCGTGGTGGCGGCGGGATCGCTACTGGCCGGCATCCCGGGCGCGCTGTTCGCCGTGCCGTTCGCGGCCGTGCTGAACGTGATGGTCAGGTACGTGTCGTCGGGCGCATGGCGGGCCGGACCCGACGCTCCGTACACCGGGCCGCCGGATGCGCTGTGGAAGACGGTGCCTCGGCCGCGCCGCTGGCGTGACCGGCGGGATGCCGCCGCCTCCTGAACACCGCGGTGGGATGCCCATAACCGCCATGGAATGGGTGGGAACGTAAACTGTGCCGGTGACGTCCGTGAGCGAAACTCCTCGTGAATCCACCATCTGCCCTGCCCTGGATGAGATCGAGCACGCCCACGAGATCGTCGCGCGCGTCGCGAAGAAGACGCCGGTCGAGACGTCGAACCATCTCACCGAGCTGCTCGGGTCTCCGGTTCTGCTGAAGTGCGAGAACCTGCAGCGCACTGGGTCGTACAAGATCCGCGGCGCTTATTACATGATGTCCAAGCTGAGTGGCGAGCAGCGGGCTCACGGCGTGGTCGCGGCGTCGGCAGGGAACCACGCCCAGGGCGTCGCGTTCGCCGCGCGTCAGCTGGGCGTCAAGTCCACGATCTTCATGCCGCTGGGCGTCGCTCTCCCGAAGCTGCAGGCGACACGCGACTACGGTGCGCACGTGGTCCTGGGCGGTGCGACGGTCGAGGAGCCGCTGCGTGCAGCAGCCGAGTTCGCCCGCGACACGGGTGCGATCCTCGTTCCGCCGTTCGATCATCCGGATGTCATCACCGGTCAGGCCGCGCTCGGCCTGGACATCCTCGACGACGTCCCCGACGTCGAGACGATCGTGGTTCCGATCGGTGGCGGCGGGCTGATCGCGGGGGTCGCGTCCGCCGCCAAGCAGCGTGCCCGCCTCGAGGGACGTGACATCAGGATCATCGGAGTGCAGGCGGAGAACGCGGCAGCCTTCCCGGTCTCACTCACCGCCGGAGAGCCGACGGACATCGCGGTCGGGCCGACCATCGCCGACGGCATCGCGGTCGGGCGGCCGGGCGCGCTGAACTTCGAGATCGTGCGGGAGCTGGTCGATGACATCGTCACGGTGAGCGATGACGACACCGCGCGTGCGATCCTGCTCCTGCTGGAGCGTTCCAAGCTCGTGGTCGAGCCGGCCGGCGCGGTCGGGGTGGCGGCGTTGCTCTCCGGCGCGGTGCAGGCATCCGCCGGAGAGCTCGGACGCACCGTGGTCGTTCTCTCCGGCGGCAACATCGATCCGCTGCTCATGCAGCGCGTCGTCGAAGCGGGCCTCGCCGTCTCCGACCGCTACCTGAAGCTGCGGATCATGCTGCCCGATCGGCCGGGCCAGCTAGCACGCACGTCAGAACTCATCGCGGCGGCGAACGCCAACGTCGTCGAGGTGCTGCACACGCGGCACGGCAACGGGCTGCAGATCAGCCAGGTCGAACTGGCGGTGAGCGTCGAGACGCGCGGCCCCGAGCACAAGGCCGAGGTGGTGCGCATCCTGCGCGAAGCGGGATACGACCCGATCGTCGACTAAGGCGTTGCGGCTTACTGCCCCGTCCAGGTCTCCACGTTCGTGACCTTCACCTGGATCTCGCGGCCGTTCGGGGCCGTGTACGAGGTGGAGTCGCCCACGCTGAGGCCGAGGATGGCGGCCCCGAGCGGGCTCGCCTCGCTGTACACGGACAGCTCGCTGCCGTCGCCGATCTCCCGGTTTCCGATGATGAAGGTGTCTTCATCACCGGCGATGACCGCGGTCACGACCGTTCCTGGCTCGACCACGCCGCGGCTCTGCGGTGCTTCGCCGACCTTGGCGTGACGCAGCAGCTCGGTGAGCTGGGCGATGCGGGCCTCCTGGACGCCCTGCGCGTCCTTGGCCGCGTGGTAGCCCCCGTTCTCCTTCAGGTCGCCCTCCTCGCGAGCTGCCTCGATGCGCTTGGCGATCTCGCTGCGGCCGACGGTGCTGAGGTGCTCGAGTTCAGCGGAGAGACGGTCGTACGCCTCCTGGGTCAGGAAGGTGACCTGCGTGTCCTGGGACATGTGAACTCCTACGGAAAAGGGATGAGAAAGGGGCATATCAACATGTACGCCCCGACGTGTCCGTCAGGGCGTATCAGATGATTCTACGTCAGCGGGCAGCGGAAGACCAGCAGGAGTCCACCGATCCGCTCACGCTGGGCTGCATCGTGCGCACCGTCGTGGTGAACGATCGGGTGGTCTGAGACGACCGAGGGAGCTGCACGATCTTCCACCCGGTGACCGTGAAATCGACGTCTTGGGCCTCGATCGCGCAGGCGACGGATGCGCCGGCATCCGCGGAAACGGTGTACGACACCTTCACGTGCTGGTTGTCGAGCACCTGGTTGGCACCGGTGTCGACGGTGATGCCCGAACCGCGCACCTGGTCGAGGCCGGCCCACACCGTCCAGCACGCCACGACGACGACGATGAAGACCCCGAGGGCCACGAGCAGCCAGCGATCCCGCCGTCTCGTTCGAGCCGTGCGACCGTACCGCGCACCGACCGCCGGCGCCCCGGATGCCGTGGGTTCGGGCACGAGGCGACCTCCGATATCGAACGATTAGGCTGGGCACCAAGCCTACGTGCTTTCGCTGTGAAGGCCCGCTCGGCACTGTCCCGTTCGCCCACTGCCCATCGCATCGTCGCCGACCGAAACCGTCGCGCGACTCGCACAGATTGCCGGATGCCTGCTATGACTCTCCGACTTCTCGCCGTGCACGCCCACCCCGACGACGAGTCCAGCAAGGGGGCTGCGACGTATGCGTACTACGCCCACCACGGCGTGGACGTCATGGTCGTAAGCTGCACGGGAGGCGAGCGGGGAGACATCCTCAACGAGGGGCTGGTGGCCCGTGCGATGGCCGAGCGGGATCTCCCCGGACTGCGCAGGGTCGAGATGGATGCGGCGGCGCGCGTTCTCGGCATCCGTCACCGCTGGCTGGGATACGTCGACTCCGGTATGCCGAGCGACGACGGAAGTGTGCCGCCGAACTCGTTCGCCGACATCCCGCTGGAGATCTCGGCCGAGCCGCTGGTCACGATCATCCGCGAGTTCCGGCCGCACGTGCTGCTCACGTACGACGAGAACGGCGGCTATCCGCATCCCGACCATATCCGCTGCCACGACGTCTCGGTCGCGGCGTACGAGTGGGCTGCCGATGCCGAGCGGTATCCGCGGGCCGGCGCACCCTGGCAGGTATCCAAGCTGTACTACGACCGCATCTTCAACGCGAAGCGCATGGCGAGCGTGTTCGAGCAGGTACGTGCCGACGACCCGGAGTCGCCGCTCCTCGAGCACTTCGAGGGCATGATGGAGCGGTTCGGCGAGCAGCCGGATCTCGCCACGACGCGCGTGCCTGCCGGTGACTTCTTCGAGGCAAGGGACTCGGCGCTCAAGGCGCACGCCAGCCAGGTGTCTCCGGACAGCTCGTTCTTCTTCTGGCCCAACGACGTGCAGCGCAAGGCGTGGCCGTACGAGGACTACCAACTCATCGACTCGAAGGTGGAGACCACAGTGCCCGAGAACGATCTCTTCGCCGGGATCGAGGACGACTCCGTCGTTCCTGACACGAGGATCGAGGCACGCTGAGTGCTCGCAACACTGCTGCTGGCGGCCACGCCGTCGCCCACCCCCACGCCTAAGATCCCGAACGCCGACCTCGTCACACCGGGGGTGTGGGGTTTCGTCATCACGCTGCTGATCGCGGTGGCGACCATCCTCCTGATCTGGGACATGATGCGCCGGGTACGCCGCGCCCGCTACCGGGCGGAGGTCAACGCGAAGCTGGACGCCGAGGAGGCGCAGCGCGGTACCGACATCGTCAGGTCGGAGGGCGAGACGCCGGGCGGGACGGACGCCGCGCGGCGTCCCGACCGCGACTGACGGCCGCGGCCTGAGGACGCGCGTGCGCAGCCTGATCATCGGCGCGGCACTGCTCGTCGCCGGTGGACTCGCCATCCTGTTCGGGATTTATCCGGCACAGGATGCCATCGCCCTCGTCGATCGCGTCTGGCCCGTTCTGCTCTTCGTGCTGGCCATCACTGTCGTCGCCGAGCTCGCCGCCGAGGCCGGGCTGTTCGACGCCGTCGCAGCGTGGAGCACGCGCGCCGCGCGGGGCAGTGCCTGGATGCTTTGGCTTCTGACGGTCGCCGTGGCCACGGTCAGCACGATCTTCCTCTCGCTGGACACCACGGCCGTGCTGCTCACCCCGATCGTCGTCACCATGGCGCGGCACGTGCGTCTGGATCCGCTGCCGTTCGCGCTCACCACCGTCATGCTCGCCAACTGCGCGTCGCTTCTGCTGCCGGTCTCCAACCTCACCAACCTGCTCGCCGAGCAGAAGCTCGGGGGAGTGGGCGCGGCCGGCTTCCTGGCGCTGAGCGGGGCGCCGGCCATCGTGGCGGTGCTCCTGCCCGTGATAGCGATCGCCGTGATCGGCCGCCGTACGCTCGCCGCCAGGTACGTCGTGCCGCGGCCGGAGAAGGTGCCGGAGCGGCGTCTCACGCTCGCCGCCGCCCTCGTCGTGCTGGCGCTGCTGCCGGCGCTCGTCTCGGGCGTTCCGGTGTGGGTCCCGGCGTGCATCGCGGCGCTCGTGCTCGTCGTCGTGTTCGCGGTGCTCAGGCGGGATGCGTTGCACGCGCGGCTCGTCCCATGGCCGACGATCGTCTTCGCCGGCGGGCTCTTCCTCGCCATGGGAGCGTTGGAAGCCGTCGGATCCCGCGCTGTTTTGTCCGTGATCGCCGCTCCCGGCACCTCACCGGCCGATCTGCTCAGGGTCGCCGGAGCCGGACTTGTCGGGGCGAACGCGGTCAACAATCTGCCGGCGTACCTGGCGTTGGAGCCGGTGGCGCAGCATCCGCTTCAGCTCATGGCGTTGCTCATCGGGGTGAACGTCGGTCCGCTCATCACACCGTGGGCGTCGCTGGCGACTCTGCTGTGGCACTCGCGGCTGAAGCGTCTTGGCGTGGACGTGCCGTGGGGTCGCTACATGCTCATCGGACTCGTCGTTGCTCCGGTGACCGTCGTCGTCGCCACGCTCGCGCTCGCGCTCGCCGCAGCGGTCTGAGCCGGGGAGCGGGTCATCCGTTGTAGGCCGGGTGCAGCACGATCAGCAGCGACGCGGTCCAGTGGCAGAGGAACGCCAGAACCGTGAGCGTGTGGAAGATCTCGTGGAAGCCGAAGCGCCCAGGGAACGGATTGGGACGCTTGAACCCGTAGACCAGCGCGCCGATCGTGTAGAGGCCGCCGCCCACGAAGACGAGCACCATCATCGCGGCGTTCGCGTTCACGAGATCGACGACATACATGATCGCTGCCCAGCCGAGCAGCACGTAGAGCGGAACGTACAGCCAGCGCGGCGCGGTGATCCAGAACACGTGGAACGCGATGCCGAGCAGTGCGCCGCCCCACACGATCGACAGCAGGATGAACCCCTTCTGCGGTGGCAGCGCTAGGACCCCGAGCGGGGTGTACGTGCCGGCGATCAGAAGGAAGATGTTCGCGTGATCGATGCGCTTGAGCACGAGCTTCGTGCGTGGCTTCCAGTTGAACCGGTGGTATAGCGCGGAGTTTCCGAACAGCAGCATCGACGTCAGCATGAAGACCGCCGATGCCCACTTCGCGGGTACGCCGTGCGCGAGGCAGATCAGCACGATGCCGGCGGCGATCGTGACAGGGAACGTCGCCGCGTGGATCCAGCCGCGCCAGGTGGGCTTGAGCTCCGAGGGATGCGCGGCAGAGGCATCCACGAGCGGCAGGTTCGGGATGCCCTTCTCGCGCTCGTCATCCGCCTTGATCGCTTCGTCGGCGGGTGAGAGCGTGCCGGCAGGCTGAGCGAGCTCATCGGCGACGTCGGTATATTCGCGAGAGGCGCGGCGAGGCATGCCGCAAGGATAGGTGAGCGCGTAGGCCGCGACCTGGGAGTGGGTCCCGTTGGGCGCTAACGTAATCGGGTGACCTCTAGCCGGATACCGAAGCCCGGCCCGGGCTTTCTGTACGGGCTGTATCAGAATCGGCTTCGGCGCAGCCTCGATCCGGCGTCCGTGCCGCAGCACGTCGCGATGATCATCGACGGCAACCGGCGATGGGCTCGCCAGCTCGGGCTGGAGACGGTGGCGCACGGTCACCGCGCCGGGGCGGCCAAGATGCTCGAGTTCCTCACCTGGTGCGACGAACTCGGCGTCAAGGTGGTCACGCTCTACCTGCTGTCGGCCGACAACCTGAGCAACCGCGATCGCAGCGAGCTCGCCGACCTGATCGAGATCATCGCTGATCTGGCGCACGCCGTGTCGGCGGCGGGGGACTGGCGCGTGCAGCACGTCGGCACGACGGCCGGGCTGCCGAAACGGCTCGTGCAGGCGCTCGGCGACGCCGAGCAGAGCACGAAAGAGAATCCCGGCATGCACGTGAACCTCGCCGTCGGGTACGGCGGTCGCAAGGAGATCGTGGATGCGATGCGCAGCATCGTCGCCGAGCATCACGCCGAGGGCCGCAGCCTGGAGGATCTCGCCGAGCGGCTCACACCCGACCTCATCGGCGCCCACCTGTACACCGGCGGCCAGCCCGATCCCGACCTGGTCATCCGCACCTCCGGTGAGCAACGCTTGAGCGACTTCATGCTGTGGCAGAGCGCGCACAGCGAGTTCTACTTCGTGGAGGCGCTGGGCCCCGACCTGCGCGAGGTCGACTTCCTTCGAGCGATGCGCGACTTCTCCCGTCGCAACCGTCGCTACGGCGGATGATGCGCCGGTTCACGGATGACGGCGGTCCCGTTGCGCTGACCCTGTTGTCTACTCCCTGCGACACAGCAGAATGACTCGGGGAGGTCGCGTGACAACGGTTGAAGAGTTCGCCGAAGGTTTCCTGGAAGAGCCCGGCTATCTGGATTTCGCCAGGGTCGGTCCGCTTTCGGCATCCGTGGTCGCCGAGGTGCAGGGCATCAACGAGGTGTTCTCCAGGGGCAGATTCGGTTCTCTCGCTCCGTTGCGCAATGAGGACGAGCGGATGCGCGTGGCGGCATCCGCTCTCACCGGCTTCCCCGCAGACCAGATCGTGTTCCAGCCCAACGTGGGCACCGGGCTCATGCACGCGATGTTCGGGCTCACCGGCGCCGTACTGCTCTCCCGCGCCGAGTTCCCGTCGCTGACGTTCTCGGCGGCGCGGGCATCCGAGGCGCTGCACGCCGTTCAGCCGGTCTGGCTTGAGACGGACCACGGCAGGGTGACCCCGGGAACGGTTCGGGAACAGCTCTCCGACTCGGTCACCGCGGTGGCAGTCAGCCTCGTCGACTCCCGCACCGGATACGTCGCCGACATCGACGGCATCCGCCAGGTCATCGGCGATCGTCTGCTCATCGTCGACGCGGTGCAGGGCTTCGGAGTGGTGGATGCCCCGTACGAAGTCGCCGACGTCGTCGTGGTCGGCGCGGAGAAGTGGCTGCGCGCAGGCTGGGGCGCTGCGTTCATGGCGTTGTCCGACCGCGCGATCGACAACCTCATTCCGGTCTGGAGCGGTCACACCGGGGCCGGAGTCGTCGACCCTTTCGACGAGGTCCTGCCGCCGGAGCGCGCAGCGACGGCGTTCACCGTCGCACGAGCGGACAGCGTCGCCCAGGCACGGATGTCTGCAGCACTGGAAGACGTAGCATCCGTCGGCGTCGACGTACTCGAGGCCGCAGTGGCCGACCGCGTGGACCGCGTCATCGACCTCGCCGATGAGTACGGCATCCCTGTCGCCTCGGCTCGAGAGACGCCGGAACGCGCGGGGATCGTGGTGATCCAGCCCCCGCACGATCGCCTCACCGCGCTCAGCGCGTCGCTGTTCAACCACGGTATCACCGCCACCACCCGGGCCGGGACCGTGCGGCTGAGCGCTCACGTCTCGTTCGGCGAGGAGACGCTCGAGATGTTGCGCGGCGCGTTCACGTCCTACTCCACGGCGTAGTCCCTCCCACTGGGCCCCCATCGCCGGTTCCGGCGCGCCGCTTGCGGCGTGACGGCCGTGCGATAGGGAGGGCCGTCGCTTTTAGCTCCAGCGTGCGTGTCACCGCCTCGGATGTCGGTGGTGGGGCCTAGCGTCGAGATGTCGGGCATCCGGCCCGGCCGAGGCGTCCGTCACGGAATCGTCTTGAAAGGTGCGGCCGCTTCGTCGACAGGATCCGCGCAGAGTTCCAGAGCATGGGACGCGCGGGGTGGGAGTGGTTGTGACCGCGATTCAAACCCAGGTTCCGCACGGCCGGACAACGGCGCAGTCGAGTGTCGACACGAAGACGCACCAGGCCGAGCGCACGTATGTGCTCGACACGTCGGTGCTGCTGTCGGACCCGCGAGCGCTGTTCCGCTTCGCCGAGCACGCCGTGGTGATCCCGGTGGTCGTGATCAGCGAGCTCGAGGGCAAGCGCAACGATCCGGAGATCGGATACTTCGCCCGCCAGGCGCTGCGGCTGCTCGACGAGATGCGCGTGCAGCACGGACGACTGGACTTTCCCGTGCCGGTCGGCGACGGCGGATCCCTGCGCGTCGAGCTGAACCACTCCAGCATGTCCGTTCTGCCGAGCGGCCTGCAGTTGGGCGACAACGACTCCCGCATCCTCGCCGTTGCACAGAACCTGGCGAACGACGGACTTGCCGTGACGGTGGTCTCGAAGGATCTGCCGCTGCGGGTCAAGGCCGCCTCCATCGGCCTGCTGGCGGAGGAGTACCGTGCCGAGCTCGCACCGGAGTCCGGCTGGACCGGGGTCGCCGACCTCGACCTCGGCTCCGCAGACATGGCCAAGCTGTACGAGCACGAGGAGCTCGAGTCGGACGCCCTCGACGGCCTGCCCGTCAACACCGGACTCATCGTGCACTCCGACCGGGGCTCGGCACTCGGGCGCGTGACCGCAGGCGGAACGATGAAGCTGGTGCGCGGCGACCGTGATGTCTTCGGTCTGCACGGGCGCTCGGCGGAGCAGCGGCTCGCCATCGATATGCTGCTCGACCCCGAGATCGGCATCCTGTCGCTCGGCGGACGCGCCGGCACGGGCAAGTCGGCGCTCGCCCTGTGCGCCGGCCTCGAGTCGGTGCTCGAACGGCAGCAGCACAAGAAGATCATGGTGTTCCGTCCGCTGTACGCGGTCGGTGGACAGGAGCTCGGCTACCTGCCCGGCGACCAGGGCGAGAAGATGACGCCATGGGGTGAGGCGGTGTACGACACACTCGGCGCCGTGGTGTCGCAGAACGTGATCGACGAGGTGGTGGAGCGTGGCATCCTCGAGGTGCTTCCGCTCACGCACATCCGCGGGCGCTCACTGCACGATGCGTTCGTCATCGTGGACGAGGCGCAGTCGCTCGAGCGCAACGTTCTGCTCACGGTGCTCAGCCGCATCGGCCAGGGCTCCAAGGTCGTGCTCACCCACGACGTCGCCCAGCGCGACAACCTCAGGGTCGGGCGTCACGACGGGGTCGCCTCCGTGATCGAGACCCTGAAGGGCCACCCGCTGTTCGGCCACGTCACACTGACGCGCTCCGAGCGCTCGGCGATCGCGGCGCTGGTGACCGAGCTCCTGGAGTTCGGCGAGATCGCCTGAGCACTCGGCCTGGACTGCCGCGCGTCGGGGAGGGGCCGGCGCGCGGCCCGGGCCTGGATCGGCGGCCGGGTCCATCGTTCGGTCGGGTGCGCCCTGTGGACAGATCGCTCCCAGGTTTTCCCGCTCCCGCTAGCGTCGAGCCGTGTCCGCCACGCTCCCCGGTCTCGATCGCCGGCCGGCCTCCCGTCGGTCGCGCAGCCGAGCCGTCCGGTTCGCCTGGCAGTCCGCGCTCGCAGCAGTGCTCCTCGTGGTCGCGATCTTCGGCGTCGGGGTGCGGTTCGAGCTGGTCGGATGCCTGTACCTCGCGGTCGTCACTCCCGAACTGTGCCGCGTCGACCTGGCAGAGCACCGCCTGCCGAACACGCTCGTGCTGCCCGGGTTCGCCTTCGCGTCTGTCGGCGCCGCGTTCGGCTGGCTCGCCACGGGACGACCGCCGGCCGCCGCGGCCGTCGCCACGTTGGCCGTCGGCGGGTTCTTCGCTCTTCTCGCCGTCACCGGCGGCGTCGGCATGGGCGACGTGAAGCTCGTGGCCGTGCTGGCGCTCGCCGGTGGTGCGGCATCCGTGCTCGTGGTGGTGGGGACGGTCGTTCTGGGTTTCATCACGGCCGGACTCGGCGCCCTGACGATTCTCGCCGCCAGGGGCGGAGCCGGGAACCTCGCGTTCGGACCGTATCTGCTCGGCGGATTCTGGGCATCCGTCGCGGCACTGCCGCTCTTCGTCTGAGCGCGCACGGCAAGACGAAGACATCGCGCTCGACGCGGGTGCCTATCGCGCGGGGTACCCGGGTCCGGATAGAGCTAACCGGCAGTAGGCGGAGTGGTCATGCTGAGCACGTCGAGCGCGGTGTCGAGCTGCTCGAGCGTCACCTCGCCGCGCTCCACGAAGCCGAGGTCGATGACCGCATCACGCACGGTGATGCCCTGCGCAACGGAGTGCTTCGCGATCTTCGCGGCCGCTTCGTAGCCGATGATCTTGTTCAACGGCGTAACGATCGATGGCGACGACTCGGCGAGAGCTCGTGCCCGTTCGAGGTTCGCCTCGAGGCCGCGAACGGTCTTGTCGGCGAGGGCCCGCGTGGCGTTGGAGAGCAGCCGGATGGACTCCAGCAACGCCGTGCCCATCACCGGAATGGCGACGTTGAGCTCGAACGCACCCGACGCGCCGCTCCACGCGATCGTCGCGTCGTTGCCGATGACGCGCGCGGCCACCATGAGCGTGGCCTCCGGGATGACCGGGTTGACCTTGCCCGGCATGATCGACGATCCGGGCTGCAGGTCGGGGATGTGCAGCTCGCCGAGCCCGGTGTTCGGGCCGGAGCCCATCCAGCGCAGGTCGTTGCAGATCTTCGTGAGGCTCACCGCGATCGTGCGCAGCGCCCCGGATGCCTCGACGAGGCCATCGCGGTTGGCTTGCGCCTCGAAGTGGTTGCGGGCTTCCGTGATCGGCAGCTCCGTCTCCTGCGTGAGCAGCCGGATCACGAGCTGCGGGAAGCCGGCAGGCGTGTTGATGCCGGTGCCCACGGCCGTGCCGCCGAGCGGAACCTCGGCGACGCGGGGGAGCGCAGCCTGCACGCGCTCGATGCCGAGCCGCATCTGCGCCGCGTAGCCGCCGAACTCCTGCCCGAGCGTGACCGGCGTGGCGTCCATGAGGTGCGTGCGGCCGGACTTGACGGCATCCTTCCAGAGCTCCGCCTTCTCCTCGAACGCGACCGCGAGGTGGTCGAGCGCGGGGATCAGGTCATCGATGAGGGCGCCGGTGACGGCGATGTGCACCGAGGTCGGGAACACGTCGTTGGAGGACTGCGACGCGTTGACGTGGTCGTTCGGATGCACCGGCCGGCCGAGGCGGCGGGACGCCAGAGTCGCCAGCACCTCGTTCATGTTCATGTTCGACGACGTCCCGCTGCCCGTCTGGTACACGTCGATCGGGAACTCGCCGTCGTGGATGCCGGCGATCACGTCGTCAGCGCTGGCCGCGATGGCATCGGCCACGTCACGATCGAGCACGCCGAGCTCAGCGTTCGCCAGGGCCGCGGACTTCTTGATGCGGGCGAGGGCGGCGATCTGGGCCGGCTCGAGCACGGATCCCGAGATCGGGAAGTTCTCGACGGCGCGCTGCGTCTGCGCGCTGTAGAGCGCGGCTGCGGGGACCCGCACCTCGCCCATCGTGTCGTGCTCGATGCGGTACTCGGCGTCCGCCTGGGTGTCCACCACGGTGTGTATTCCTTTCTGGGCTCGGAACGCGTCAGCGTCCGTGCGATGGGTCGGCGACCGGTTCGGCCAGTCCGACGACGACGTCGGGGACGACCCGACCTTCTTGGAGACGGTAGTTCGCGCCGACGATGGCGAGCAGGTTCGCCGCCACCGCCTCGCTGATGACCTCGGAGCGCGCGAGCAGGTCGGAGACCGTGTCGCGCAGGTGCTCGCGGCCGACCTCGCCCGCGTCCACCGCCGACGGGTCGACGGGCTCCCCTTCCGGCACTCCGCTCACGCGGTGCACGGCAGGGACGATGGGGGCGATCAGCTGCTGGATGTGCGGGGGCAGCGGCTCCGCGTCCTCGGCCTGCGAGGCGATCGCCGAGGCGACGGCGCCGCACGAGTCATGACCGAGCACGAGGATGAGCGGCACCTTGAGCACGGCCACCGCGTACTCCAGCGAGCCGATGGCGGAGTCGGAGGCGACCTGACCGGCGTTGCGGACGACGAAGGCGTCGCCGAGGCCCATGTCGAAGATGATCTCGGCCGCGAGCCGCGAGTCCGCGCAGCCGAAGATCGCGGCGACGGGCGCCTGGCCCTCCGCGACGAACTCGCGGCGCTGCACATCCTGGTGCGGGTGCTCCGGCGTGCCGGAGACGAAGCGCTCGTTTCCGGCGAGCATGGCGTTCCAGATACGTCCAGGACGGGTCGTCGGCATCAGTGGCCTCCCAGGGTCTCGAGCTGTCCGGCCAGCGCAGAGGCGACCGTTCGGAATTCGGAGTCCTCGGCGGTGCCGAAGACCACGACGGAGCTGCGCCCTGCTGTTGTGGTGAGCGCATAGGCGACGTTGCCGGCGTCGCTGCCGGAGTCGCGGTTGTCGTAGACGTCCCAGCGGACGCGGTCGATGTCGCGGGTGCCCGCGATCCTCGAGCGGTCGATCTGCTCGGCCACCCAGCTCTCGTTCGCGTCGAAGCCCTGGGTGATGCCGATGAACTGGCCCTTGGGGGTCAGCAGGCCGATGTACCAGGAGTCGACCTTGTCGGCGGTCTTGGTGCGCAGCTCCGCGGAGTTCGAGCGCCAGCCGGAGGGCAGCTCCGGCACCAGCAGCGGATCGGGCTCCGCGCCCTGTGCCTGCTGGGCGATCGTCGCGTAGTCGACAGGGGGAGTGGACGCGGTCGGATTGCCGCGCGGCACGACCAGGACGATCACGATGACCAGCGCCACGGTCGCGAGCAGCGAGAAGACGAGGTTGTTGACCGTCTGCCGGTTGCGGTGGTTCGCGGAGTTCTGCGCCTTGCGGGCGGCGGTCTCCTCCGGGGTCTCCGGGCGGCCGAGCTCGGCGACGACCGCTGGCGGCTTGTTGCGGGGACTCATTCGGGGTCAGAGGCTCCCGCCGTGCCGGGCTGGACCGCGCCGGCGCGTGCCGCGTCGAGGCGCGCCTTGGCGCCGATCAGCCACTCCTCGCAGTGCCGGGCGAGGGCCTCGCCGCGCTCCCACAGAGCGATCGACTCCTCGAGGGTGGCCGAGCCCTGCTCCAGCTCGGTGACGACGCGGACGAGCTCGTCGCGCGCCTCCTCGTAGCTGAGCGCACTGATCTCGGAGGTGGGCATGGTGTCCATTCTATTTGGCTGCCGGGGAACCTGCTGAGTCCGCGGGATGCGCGGGGGAGGCGACCTCGTCCCCGGCGACGGCGGCGAACGCCCCGCCCGAGACGGTCACCCGCAGGCCGGTGCCGGCCGGAGCCTGCGCGGGCGCGGCGACCACGTGGCCGGCGTCCGTCTGCACGATCGCGTACCCGCGGTCGAGCGTCGCCTGCGGGGACAGCGCGCGCAGCTGGCCGCGCAGCTCCGCGATCCTGGTGGTCTCCTTCTCGACGCAGCGCTCGACCAGCTCGACGCCGCGCGCCACGTAGCGGGTCAGCTCCTGGGCGCGCGAGTCGACGATCCAGTACGGGGAGGCGAGCACCGGTCGGGTGCGCAGGTGGCCGATCCTGTCGATCTCGTGCGCGATGGCGTGCGTGAGCCTGGTGCCGATCCTGGCCCTGGCCTGCTGGACGCGGGCGAGCTCCTCGGCGACGTCGGGGACGACCCGCTTGGCGGCGTCGGTGGGGGTGGAGGCGCGCAGGTCGGCGACCTCGTCCAGCAGCGGCCGGTCGGCCTCGTGCCCGATCGCGCTCACGATCGGCGTGACGGCGGCGGCCGCGGCGCGCACGAGCGTCTCGTCGCTGAAGCCGAGCAGGTTCTGGAAGTCGCCGCCGCCGCGGGCGACGATGATGACCTCGACCTCGGGGTCGGCGTCGAGCGTGCGGATGGCCGCTGTCACCTCCGTGACGGTGCGCTCGCCCTGCACGGCGGCGTGCACGACGCGGAAGCGCACCTGCGGCCAGCGCAGCTGGGCGTTGCGCAGCACATCCTTCTCGGCGTCGGAGTCCTTGCCGGTGACCAGCCCGATGGTGTGCGGGAGGAACGGCAGGCGCTTCTTGCGCTCCACAGCGAACAGCCCCTCCGCCGCGAGCTGGGCGCGCAGCCGCTCCAGCCGCTCCAGCAGGTCGCCGAGGCCGACGTGGCGCATGTCGGAGACCTGCATCGTGAGCGTTCCGCCCTTGACCCAGTAGTTGGGCTTGACCGCGGCGATCACCCGGTCGCCCTGCTTGAGATCGGCGGGGATGCGCGCCTTCACCGACGACCAGATCGTGAAGCTGATCGTGGCGTCCTCGTTCAGGTCCTTGAGCTTGCCGTAGACGTTGCCGCCGGAGACGCCCCACTGCGTGATCTCGCCCTCGACCCACGCGGTTCCGAGCCGGTCGATCCAGCCGCGGATCTTCGAGGAGAGCAGCGCCACCGGCCACGGCGCGTCGAGGGTCGGCGGGCCGGGGACCATCGCGACCGACGGGGACGTGTCCGTTGCCTGGGGCACCGTGCTGGCCCTCCCATCCGTTGTTCAGCGCTTCCCGCGTACGATCGAGGGGTGAGCGACGCGACCATCAGCCTGCCGATGCCCCGGATCCCCGTGAAGAGGGAGCCGGGATCGCGCGGGCGGCTTCAGGATATCCCGGTCCAGGGACAGAAGCGTGTGCTGCTGGCGGCCCCCCGCGGCTACTGCGCTGGCGTCGACCGCGCCGTCATCGCGGTCGAGAAGGCGCTGGAGCACTACGGCGCCCCGGTGTACGTGCGCAAGCAGATCGTCCACAACGTGCACGTCGTCTCCGAGCTGGAGCAGCAGGGCGCGATCTTCGTCGACGAGGTCGACGAAGTGCCGGAGGGCGCGCACGTCGTGTTCTCGGCGCACGGCGTCTCGCCGGCGGTCGTGAACGCGGCGGCGGAGCGCGGGCTGCGCGCGATCGACGCGACCTGCCCGCTGGTCACCAAGGTGCACCGCGAGGCCGTGCGGTTCTCGCGCGACGACTTCGAGATCCTGCTGATCGGCCATGCCGGGCACGAGGAGGTCGAGGGCACGGCAGGC
>NZ_JBQCIE010000089.1:0-2660 GCF_051954055.1 Humibacter sp.
GCAGTGGGAGCAGGCCGGCGAGTGCACCGAGGAGGGTCGACTTGCCCGCGCCGTTCGGACCGAAGATCGCCAGACATCCGCCCGCGGGAACCTCGAGGTGCACATCCACGTCGAATCCTCCGCGCGAGGCGCCGACGTCGGCGAACAGGGATGCACCGTGAGGCTCGGTCATCGCACGGCATCCTCGCGCCAGGCGCGCAGCCCCCCGACGATGACGGCGGCGCTCACGAGCAGCAGCAGCGAGAGCGCGACGGCGGAGTCCTGCGTGATGCCGACGCCGTTGAACGCGGTGTAGATCGCGAGCGGCATGGTCTGCGTGATGCCCGGTGCGTTGCCGGCGAACAGGGCGGTCGCCCCGAACTCGCCGAGCGCGCGGGCGAAGCACAGGGCGGTGCCGGCCGCGATGCCGGGGGCGATCAGCGGGATGGTCACAGTGCCGAGCACGCGCCACCGACCGGCGCCGAGCGTCGAGGCGATCTGTTCGTGTCCGACGCCCGAGGTGCGCAACGTGCCCTCGACGGTGATGACGAGGAACGGCAGGGCGACGAACGACTGGGCGACGACGACCGCTGCGCTCGTGTACGGAAGGCTGAATCCGCTGAGCTGGAAGATCGGTTTGCCGAGCAACCCGACGCGGCCGAGCAGTGACAGGAGTGCGAGTCCGCCGACCATCGGCGGCAGCACGAGCGGGATGAGCACGATGGTGCGCAGAACGCTGGCCAGCCGGGTGGACGACCGGGCGATCACGACCGCCAGCGGAAGCCCGAGCACGAGGCACACGATCGTGGCACAGGCGGCCGTCCACAGCGACAGCCACAGTGCGGTGAGCGAAGCGGGAGCGAAGAGGTCGCTCCACAGCGTCGACCAGTGCGCGCGGGTCACCAGCCCCACGACGGGGAGCACGAGGAACGCCAGGGCGACGAGCGCGGCGACGTAGAGACCGCGCGGAAGCGTCATGGCTTCCCGAATCCGTATTGGGAGAGGATGCGCTGCCCTGCGCTCGAGAGCACGAACGACACGAACGCGTGCGCGGCCTTCGACGACGGCGCCTTGTTCGCGACGGCGATCGGGTAGCTGTTCACGACCTTGTCGGCGCCGGCGGGGGTGATGCCGTCGAGCTTGCCGTCGGATGCCGCGATGTCGGTCGCGTAGACGAGTCCGGCATCCGCTTCGTCGTTCTCCACTCGGGTCACCACGCTCGTGACGTTGGTCTCCTGGCTGGCCGGGGTGAGCTGAACGCCGGCGTTTTCGAGCAGGGTCTGGGACGCCGTTCCGCACGGCACCTGGGGTGCGCAGATCACGACCTTGAGCCCCGGCTTGGTCAGGTCGGACAGGTCGCGGATGCCCTTCGGGTTGCCAGGCGGCACCGCGATGCGCAGGGTATTGGTCGCGAAGATCGTGCCCTTGCCGGCCAGTCCGGCCTTGGTCACGGGTTCGAGCGACTTCTGGTCGGCGAACGCGATCACGTCAACATCCGTGCCGTTGACGATCTGCGTGGCGAGCGCCTGCGATCCGTCGTAACGGATGGGCGCGACCGGATACTCCCGGTTCGACTTTTGAAAGCTCTTCGCCAGGGCGTCGAAGGAGCCCTGCAGCGACGCGGCGGCGAAGACGATCAGCGGCTTGCTCGAGGTGGCGTCGCCTGTTGCGTTGCTGGTCGCCGAGCCGCTCGTGGCCGCGGAGCCGGGGGATGCCGAACATCCGGTCAGCAGAAGAGCAGCGGCCGCGAGGGCTGCCGCGGCTGCGGTCATCGCGCGTCGCGACGGCCTCATCGCCGGCCGCCCTTCGTGGCGGTTGCTGTGCCCGGCTTCCGCTCGACGGCGGGCGGTGTCTCGACGATCACCATGGTGGCCTTCACGACGGCCGTGGCGAGTGAACCCACCTCGAGCCCGAGTTCGCGCACGGCCTCTGTGGACATCAGCGAGACAACGCGGTGGGGACCGCACTGCAGCTCGACCTCGGACATCACGGTGTCGCTCGTGACGGCGGTCACCAAGCCGACGAAGCGATTGCGCGCGCTCGAGCCGCGCTCAAGTGGATCGCCCGGACCGTTCGCGGATGCCGTCAGCCGCCGTGCGAGATCCGCCCCTTCGACGACGGCGCGGCCGACGTCATCCGTGCCGGACGTCAGCTCACCCGCGTCGATCCACCGCCGTACCGTGTCGTCGCTCACTCCGAGCAGCACGGCGGCCTCGCTGATCCGAAAACGCGTCATGATGCCAATGATAGTTCCGCATTTGCGAAGGCATTCGCCAGAAAGTTCCGCAGGTGAGCATTCGGGCGAGCGTCCTCGCCGTTGCGGAGTGGTCGCCGTTCGCTCGCAGCGCGATGGCTCCTTCGTTCAGAAGGGTGGTGGGTCTCTGTCGTATCCGGTGGGTGTTCTCACGCGGATGCCGCCGTCGGGTTTCGGGTCCAATCGGATCCGGGTCACGGTCTTCATCCGGTGCAGTCTCGGTTTGAACGGGGCCAGGTTGCCCACGTCCGTGGGTCCACCGTGCTGTCGTTCGATCACGTGATCCACTTCAGAGCCGGTGACGATCCCCACCGGCAGGAACGGGGCGGCGTTCTCGTCGAGCCCGTACGTCAACGTGAGCCAGGTCTTCTGATCCGGGGTGGGCCGGTACCGGGTGGTGTCCAGGTGCAACTCCGCGGGACGGATC
>NZ_JBQCIE010000090.1:0-25201 GCF_051954055.1 Humibacter sp.
TGCGTCGTCGACCTGGTCGCGATGCGCGACGCCATGGTCGAACTCGGCGGAGACCCGCAGAAGATCAACCCGCTGATCCCCTCCGAGCTCGTCATCGACCACTCCGTGATCGTGGACGCGTTCGGAGATGCGAGCGCGTTCCAGGTGAACGCGGACCTGGAGTTCCACCGCAATCAGGAGCGTTATCAGCTCCTGCGCTGGGCACAGCAGGCCTTCGACAACTTCCGGGTCGTGCCGCCTGACACCGGGATCTGCCACCAGGTCAACCTCGAATACCTGGCACGGGTCGTCTTCACCCGCGCCAGAGACGGGATTCAGCAGGCATATCCCGACACTCTCGTCGGAACGGACTCGCACACTCCCATGGTCAACGGGCTGGGTGTTCTCGGCTGGGGAGTGGGCGGCATCGAGGCCGAAGCTGCGATGCTCGGACAGCCGATGAGCATGCTCGTCCCGCCCGTCCTGGGCATCAAGCTGACCGGTGCGCTGCGCGAAGGCGTCACCGCCACGGATCTCGTGCTGACCGTCGCGCAGCGGCTTCGGCAGATCGGCGTCGTGGGCAAGTTCGTCGAGTTCTACGGCCCGGGCGTGGCCAACGTTCCGGTAGCGAACCGGGCCACGCTCGGCAACATGAGCCCCGAGTACGGCGCCACGTGCGCGATCTTCCCGATCGATCAAATCACCCTCGATTATCTGCGGCTGACGTCCCGGCCCGAATCGCAGATCCGGCTCGTCGAGGATTACTCGAGGGCTCAGGGACTCTGGCACGACCCGAACCATGAAGCCACCTACTCGTCGACGATCGAACTTGATCTGGCGGAGGTCGAGCCATCCATCGCCGGACCGAAACGTCCGCAGGACCGTATCCCGCTGGCACACGCCCGCGCGGTCGTGGCCGATTTGCTCACCGAAGGTTTCCACGCTCCAGGGCGTCTCACGGGCCTTGACCAGGCGTCGGCCGACTCGTTCCCGGCGAGTGACCCCATCTCGTTCGACGGTATCGACCCGTCTCAGAAGCCGGTCGACCGACCGCAGTCCGCCGTCACATCGGCGTGGCCGTCGAACCCGGCGGAAGCGGTGCTCGCCGACGGCCGCACCACGACGGTGGACAACGGACACGTGGTGATTGCCGCGATCACCTCATGCACGAACACCTCCAACCCCTCAGTCATGGTGGCGGCCGGCCTGATGGCGAAGAAGGCCGTCGAGGCCGGACTGACCAGCAAGCCTTGGGTGAAGACGTCGCTGGCTCCCGGATCGCGGGTGGTGACCGACTATTTCGATCGGGCCGGACTCACCCCCTACCTCGACCGGCTCGGTTTCAACCTGGTCGGGTACGGGTGCACTACCTGCATCGGCAATTCGGGTCCGCTCATTCCCGAGGTCAGCACGGCTCTCGCCAGCAATGGTCTCGTCGCGGCATCGGTGCTCAGCGGCAACCGCAACTTCGAGGGGCGCATCCACCCGGAGACAGAGATGAACTTCCTCGCCTCGCCACCACTGGTGATCGCCTACGCCCTAGCCGGCACGTTGAACATCGACCTGCTGAACGATCCGCTAGGTGAGGATGCCCACGGCCGGCCGATCTACCTTCGTGATGTCTGGCCGAGCACCGAAGAGGTCGACGAGGTCATCGCGCATTCCCTCGAACGCGAGATGTTCGCGGAAGGATACGCGAACGTATTCGACGGCGACCGGAACTGGCGCGAGCTGGACGTGCCGTCTGGCGACATCTTCGCGTGGAACGACGCATCCACTTACGTGCGACGTGCGCCCTATTTCGAAGGGATGCCGAGGCAACCGGAACCTCTCCGCGACATCGACGGCGCTCGCGTTCTCGCCATGCTGGGCGACTCCGTCACCACCGATCACATCTCGCCGGCAGGATCGATCAAGCGCGACTCCCCGGCGGGCCGCTACCTGGTCGAGCACGGCGTCGAAGCGGCGGACTTCAACTCCTACGGCTCACGGCGAGGCAATCACGAGGTGATGATCCGCGGCACCTTCGCGAACATCCGGCTGCGCAACCAGCTCGTGTCCGGCGTCGAGGGCGGCTACACCAGGCATCTGCCCGACAGTGAACAGGGCACCATCTTCGATGCGGCCACGCGATACGCGGCCGAAGGAGTGCCGCTCATCGTTATTGCCGGATCGGAGTACGGGTCCGGTTCGTCCAGGGACTGGGCGGCGAAAGGGACCCTGCTGCTCGGGGTGAAAGCCGTGCTGGCGACATCCTTCGAACGAATCCACCGCTCCAACCTGATCGGCATGGGTGTTCTGCCGCTCCAATTCCTCCCCGGAGACTGTGCAGCATCTCTCGGCCTGACCGGTGAGGAGACCTACTCGATCAGTGGTCTCGCCGGCGAGGAGGGCATTCCCGAACGAGTGACGATCGATGCGGACGCAGATGGGCAATCCCGGCGGTTCGAGGCACTGGTCCGCGTCGACACCCCGGCGGAAGCCGCATACATGCGGCACGGCGGCATCCTGCAGTACGTGCTGCGCCAGCTTCTGAACGCAGCATGACAAAAGCGTCAGAACGAGACGCCACCACCCGTGAGAACGCGGCTCACGTACTCGCGCGCGCCCTCGGCGAAGAGCGCACCGCGCAGGCGCGCCTGGCCGCCCGCACCCGGATCGTCGGGTTCCACGGCGAGGACTTCGAGCGGCGCTGGCCGCGAGTCGAGAACATCGTGACCGAGCACAACCACCAGGCGGCTCTCACGGCCTGGGACAACGCGCTACGAACCGGATGGACGCCTTCAGAGCTGAACGCATCGGGTCTGACGCTCGAGGGAGGAGAAGGATGACGACGAACGGCGGTCCCGCGCCTGAGGATCTCCCGGCCCCGGCTACGGACGAAATTCCCGAGGTGCAGCGCAGCTATCGCTCTGAGCTCAAACGCAAGGAGAAGGACGTCATCGACGAGGACTGGGCCGGCGGCGTTCCCGCCCAGTACGGGGTCGCACCGCGCATCCGCATCGGCAAGACTAAATGGTTCAACCTGCTCTGGCTCATCCCGATAGGTTTCGCGCTGCTCGTGGCGGCGATCGCGGTCGCGCGAGGCCTGCGCGAGATCCCCGCCGTGCAGGACTTCATGCACACCTACCCCGGCACGAGCGAACTGCCATCCTGGGCGCCCGTCGGTTTTCCCGCCTGGGTCGGCTGGCAGCACTTCTTCAACGCGTTCCTGCTGATCTTCATCATCCGCTCGGGTTGGCAGATCATCTCCGACCATCCTCGGCTCTACTGGAACAGGAACTCCAGCCCCGGCGACGACTGGTTCCGCATCCAGAAACCGGTGCCGCTCGACAACCCGCTGTACACCGCCAAGCAAGACTCGATCACGCTCCCTCGTGGAGTGGGACTACCCGGACGTCGGCACAGCATAGGGCTGGCCCGGTGGTGGCACCTCGGAGTCGACACGCTGTGGCTGCTGAACGGAGTCATCTTCTACATCCTGATCTTCGCCACCGGGCAGTGGGTGCGCCTCGTACCGCTGCACTGGGACGTCATCCCGAACTCGATCTCAGTCGCCATCCAGTACCTCTCGATGAACTGGCCGCTGGAGACCGGATGGACCAACTACAACTCCCTTCAACTCATCGCGTACTTCATCACGGTGTTCATCGCCGCCCCGCTCGCACTGATCACAGGCCTCGGGATGTCGCCAGCGCTTTCGACGAAGTTCTACCTGGTCAGCCGCTATTTCAACATCCAGGTGGCACGCTCGCTGCACTTCCTCGTCATGGTGTGGTTCGTGTTCTTCATCATCATCCACGTCACGCTCGTGTTCGCCACCGGGGCGCTGCAGAACCTCAACCACATGTACGCGTCCCGCAACGACGACAGCTGGGTCGGGTTCTGGATCTTCGCCGCCTCGATGGTGGTCATGATCGTCGGCTGGGTCGCCGCCACTCCGGTCACCTATCGTTACCCGCGCGTCATCCAGCGGGTCGGATACGCGCTCATCGGCCCGGCGCAGCGACTGTTCGAGCACATCGACTCGCACCCGAGCCGCTACACCGAGAAGGACATCTCGCCGTACTTCTGGCACAACGGCCACTACCCGGACTCCCCTGAGTACGAGGCCATGCGGGAAGGCAACTTCGCCGACTACCGACTGCGGATCAACGGGCTGGTGGAGAACCCGGTCGAACTCGACCTGCTGCAACTGCGCGCCATGCCACGCCACGAGCAGATCACCCAGCACTTCTGCATCCAGGGCTGGTCCGGGGTCGCGAAGTGGGGAGGGGTCTCGATGCAGACGATCCTCGACCTGGTGAAGCCGTTGCCTGGGGCCGGATGGGTGGTGTTCTACTCGTTCGGTAACGGACCGGATGGCGGCATCTACTACGACGCTCACCCGATCGAGCAGATGAGCTATGAGACCACGATGCTGGCGTTCGACATGAACGACGAGGCGCTATCGTTCGGCCACGGCGCCCCGTTGCGGCTGCGCAACGAAGTGCAACTCGGTTTCAAGATGGTCAAGTGGATCAAGGGCATCGAGTTCGTGCACCACTTCTCCGAGGTCGGCGGCGGCGAGGGCGGCTACAACAACGACCACGAGTTCTTCGGATACAGCCAGTCCATCTGACCAAACACCGATCGGAGAGGCGCGCACATGGTAAGCCCCCTGACAGCACTGATCGCCGCTGGCGTGTCTATGTGGTTGGACGATCTGAGCCGGGAACGGCTACGCACCGGCAGCCTCGCCGAACTGGTCGCGAGCCGGCACGTCTCGGGAGTCACCACGAACCCGTCCATCTTCGCGAAGGCGATCAGCACCGGTGACGCCTACCAGTCCGAGATCGAGAATCTCGCCGCCCGTGGGGCCGAGGTCGGCGAAGCGCTGCGGGAACTGCCCACGCATGACGTCCGTGCGGCGTGCGACGTGCTGCGCCCGGTGAATGAAGCGACCGACGGCGTGAATGGTCGTGTCTCGATCGAGGTGGATGCGCGCCTGGCGCGCGACACCGACGGGAACTGTCGCCGTCACCATTGCGCTAGCAGCCGGCGAGCCGCCTCGGCGATCGCCGGTCCGTCGATGCCTGCCCATTCCAGGAGTTCCGAGCCGGTGCCCGAGCCCGGCATGCCCCGCACGGCAAGACGTTCAATCGCAAGATCCTCGACTCCGGCGGCGGTGAGGCTGTCGACCACGGCCGAACCCAGTCCGCCTTCGGGGTGGTGATCCTCCGCGACGACGATGCGGCCGTCGGTCGCGGCGGCAGCCTCACGCAGCGTCGCCTGATCGATGGGTTTGACGCTGTAGAGATCGATCACACGCGCATGGATACCGGGGGCAAGGCCCCGCAGTGTGCGCCATCTCTCGCACCAGGGCTGAGTACTGGTTCCGTCACTGGGGTAGAGAACGGTGGAACCGTGGACGGCGCGGAACATGGCGATATCTTCCAACGCCATCTGAGACGGCCCGTCCGCACCGATCTCGACACCGGCATGCGAGCCCGTGATGCGCAGATCTCCGTCAGGTCGTGACCGTCGATCACGATGACGCGGGCGCCGAACGCCTCGGCCCGCCGGGCGTACGAGTCCGTATCCCAGCCGAGCTCTGTTTGGCCGCGCTGACCGAGCCGATTCACGTCCACGATGACGATCAGGTTCGACAGCTTGTAGTAGGACGCTTTGTCGAGGGCTTCCCACACGCATCCCTCTGCGAACTCGCTGTCGCCGCAGAGAACCCAGACGCGATTCTCGAGCTTGTCGAGGTATTTGTTCGCGATGGCGATGCCCACACCGTCCGCGAGTCCTTGCCCAAGGGAACCGGTGGCGACATCGACCCACGGCAGCACCGGGGTGGGATGGCCCTGCAATCGTTGTCCGAACCGCCGGTAACCGGTCATCAACTCGTCATCGGCGATGACGCCAACGGCCTTGAACACCGAGTACGCCAACGGTGAAGCGTGGCCTTTTGAATAGATCAGGTGATCGTTCGCCCGGTTGTGCGGGTTCTGCCAGTCGTACCTCAGGTGACGGGTCACGAGCACGGCAAGCAGATCTGCGGCGGACATCGACGAGGTCGGATGGCCGGAACCGACGCTCGTACTGGAGCGTACGGAATCCACTCGCAGCTGCGCGGCCAGTTCGGCGACGGTCTCAAGGGGGGTGAGGTTCGTCATCCAGGCGCCTGGATTCCGGGGACTATCTTGCCGTCGTCCATACGTGCTGGGTGCAGTTGCCGCTCATATCGACGTCCACTGATGGACTCCGGGATGACCTCGACGAAACGGTACACGCTCACCGGCCGCCAGTGCGGCAATGCGTTCTCGGCGGAACGATTGGTGTACATCATGTCCTTCACCGACGCGATACCCTTCACCGTCACGCTCCAGTCGAACACGGAACCCAGCGAGTCGATCTCGAACACCACATGTGCATCGGCGATGAGGTCGCGCAGTTTCGTTCCGTCTGCGGTTCGGAACACGATCGTGCCGGCCTCGCAGTAGTAGTCCACGGGGAAGATCTCAGGGAAGTCACCGCCGTAGACGCCCAGCCGTCCCACGCCGTGGCCTTGGATGAGGTTCCAGCACGTCTGCTCGGCCAGTTCCATGACCGGCCCTCGAGCGGACCACTCGGGAAGATCCTCAGCCAGATTCGTGGTCTTCGGGTTCATCGCGTGCAGGTTCATCGTCGTTTTCATCATCGTTCTTTCGTTGCGGGCCAGCGGCCCTGCATCTATTCGAGCGCGGTTCGAGGAGGAGCGTCAGGGTCGAAGGTCCCTGATGTCCCTGATTCACGACTGGGATTCTGCATTCGCGCTGCCCGTCGGGACTTTCGTCTCTGCCGCCCAGAGCATCCGAGCGGAACACTGCTGTCATGGGCGACCAACCTCGGAGCCCGCAGAGCTACACGGAGGCCACGAATGTCCACGATGACCAGGACAAGAAGCCGGACAGCGCGTTCGCACCGGAGCGACACCGTCTCAGCCGGCCTGCCTGAACGGCAGCAGCCGATGCTGCAGAACATTCTCGACCCGACCCGCCCGCACGAAGTTCACGTGCGAATGGTGACCGATTGTGACGCGATCGAAACGGTCGATCTCGTGGTCGTGCCCCGGGACGAGGAACTCGACGAGATCGATCTCGATCGTCACGTTCTCGGCTACATCCAGCAGGCTGGCCGCGTGTTCGTGGCACTGGTCGGGGAACGCCTGGACCGGGCCGAGGAATGCGGTCAATCCCTTCTCTGGGACAAGGCGGCAGCCGATCTTGTTCGGAGTGCACGGCTGGCAGAGGCTTCTTCGCAGACTTGACGCGGCGAACGTCATTCGACCCTGCCACCAATAGTGACCGGCCGTGAACGAGGGGAGGTACGTCATGAACGAGTCGCAGTTTCGTACGGGGAGCGTCACCGACGACGAACCGGTGCACGCACTCACAGCCGACGAGTGCTGGGAGCGACTTCACTCACAAGAATTGGGCCGTCTCGTGACCCGGGTGGGTGAGGTGATCGAGGTCTTCCCCGTCAACTACGTCGTAGACGGCGCATCGCTCCTGTTCCGCACGGCCGAAGGGTCGAAGTTCGCGGAACTCACGGTCAACGACCACGTCCTCTTCGAGGTCGACGACCACACCGCGGTGGATGCCTGGAGCGTCGTGTTGAAGGGTCACGCCACACCATTGGTGAGCAGCGACGAGATCATGGCGGCCGACGCTCTTCCACTGCGGCCCTGGGTGCCGACCCTCAAGCGCAACTATGTGCGGATCGTGCCGAACGAACTCACTGGGCGTTCCTTCGAACGGACTCCGGAACCCGATCACACGGATCCCTCCGAACCCGCGTAGGACCTTCGGCCCTGGCTCGGATACCGGCATCCCGCAACGATGCCGATATGACCGAGAACAACTTGCCGATCCTGGTCGGTGTCGACGGATCAGAGCCTTCCGTCTCGGCGTTGCGATACGCGGCGGAACTTGCCGAAGCGGTGCATGCGCCGCTGCGTGTCGTGACCGTGTGGCAGTACCGCGCCCTGATTCCGTACTTCCCTCCCGAGGCGCGGGAACAAGAAGCCGCGGCGGCATCCGCGCTCTCCATCTCGATCACGCGAGCGATCGGCGAAGACGACACGGTCCAGCTGAGCCGCGACCTCCTCGAAGGCTCTCCGGCACAACGA
Organism: Humibacter sp.; assembly: GCF_051954055.1. Taxonomy (NCBI): domain Bacteria; kingdom Bacillati; phylum Actinomycetota; class Actinomycetes; order Micrococcales; family Microbacteriaceae; genus Humibacter; species Humibacter sp. The sequence continues at coordinate 8,135 of NZ_JBQCIE010000090.1, forward strand.
TTGATCCAAGAGAGCCGACACGCTCGCATGCTTGTGCTCGCCACTCGCGGCGCCGGTGGCTTCGCCCGACTGCTTCTGGGGTCGGTCAGTGCGGCCTGCGCTGCCCACGCACACTGTCCCGTGCTGCTGGTACCCTCCGGCACCACGTCGAACCGTCGCACCGCCGCAGCACCGTCATCCGACAGCGAGTGACCGGCGCGCGTATAACGCGCATAACGAGAGGGAAGGCCAATGTCCGGATCGTCGATGGGGACACAGCCGATTCTGACGTTGACGGTGAACCCCGCTTTGGATATGAGCACCTCGACGGCTCAGGTGCACAGCGAGCTCAAGCTGCGGTGCAGCACGAGCCGCTTGGATCCCGGCGGCGGCGGTGTCAACGTCTCCAGAGTGGTGCGACGCCTCGGCGGACGTACGCTCGCGGTGTACACCGCCGGTGGCCCGATCGGAGACGCGTACCGCCACCTCATCGAGGGCGAAGGAGTCCCCGCCCTGGTGGTCCCCATTCACGGCAGTACACGCGAGAGCTTCACCGTCTCTGAGGAGTCCAGCGGCAAGCAGTTCCGATTCGTGCTCGGAGGGCCAGAACTCAGCAACACCGAGTGGCTCTCCTGCCTCGACTTCCTGACCCAAGCGATAGCAGTCGGCGGCTTCGTTGTTGCCAGCGGAAGCCTACCCCCGGGAGTGCCCGACGACTTCTATGCTCGTGTCGTCCGGTTGGCGCACGAGCATGGGGCGCGCTGCATCGTCGACGCGGCAGGGCCGCCACTTTCAGAAGCTCTGAAGGAAGGCACGTTCCTGATCAGCCCCAGTCGCCGCGAACTGAGCATCCTCTTCGATGCGGAACTCGAGTCCGAGCAGAGCCAGGTCGATGCTGCCAGGACATTGATCGCCAACGGGTCGGCAGAGTACGTCGCTCTGACGCTCGGGGCAGATGGGGCGCTGCTGGTGTCACGCGACGGCACTCTGCGGCTGCAGGCCCCGATCGTGGATGTGGTCAGCACGGTCGGCGCGGGCGACAGCTTCCTCGCTGGATTCGTGCTTCGGCTCGCGCAGCAGCGTTCTGTCGAGGAGGCGTTCCGCGCAGCTGTGGCTGCAGGGGCTGCGGCGGTGATGCGGCCTGGCACTGAGCTGTGCCGCCGCGCCGACGTCGAACGCCTCGAAGCGGGCCTGATTCCCGTGGCAGGGCAAGCCTGACCTGGTTTCGCGACCGCGGGAATGGCGCAGTACGCGAGAAGCACCCGCCGACCTCCGCGCCGGGAACAGTTCAGGTTCGCTGGTCGTCGTGAAGGATCCGCGAGGAGAACACTGACGGCCCGAAACCGGAACTGTGCGCCAACGTCTATCAGGCGGGGGCACCGCGATGAGTGGAAGTCATTGCGGCTTCTGATCGCTCCCCGATGCGGGCGACTCGCGGTCCAGCCAGGCGAGGAGCTGCTCGTCCTTGATCCGCCACGGCTCGGAGATGAACTGATGCTTCGCAAGAATGAGCCAGAGCGACAGCGCCGCGGTCGGGGCGGCGAGGCCGCCGAATCCCTCAGACGAGAACCATGGGGCGAGGAGGAACAGCAGCGCGGCCGCGCCGGCAAAGCGCATGAACGGCTGCACCGACACCGGGGTCATCTGCGGTATCCCCTTCAGATCTCCGGGGAGCGACCCAGCTGCTCGGGCTCGCCGATCGCGGCAAGGGTGCCTCTCGCGGTGAGCACGGAACGAAGTCGTCGATCCGCGCCGAAGAGGTAGACGGTGACCGCACGGACCTTCGTCTGCGCGTCGATGAAGGGCAGCCGTCGTTTCTGATCCATGAGCCCATTACGGCAGGAGCGCCTCGTGCCGCCCAGGGCCGAAGGTCCCATCCGAGCCCCCTGGATTCGCCGGGCGACGTGGGGCCTTCGACCCGCGACAGAGACCATGTCGGTACACAACATGGCGTGAGGGCTTCGCCAGCGACTCTCGTCGATGAGGATCGCGGGGACTTTGGTCACTTCAGGTTCCCAGGGGTCCGCGGAGAATACTCGGTATGCGCGTTGAATCCAGTGTTTCGTCACGAGAGCCGAAGGGCCCGTGGTCGTTCACGGGGCGCCGTATAGAGCGCCGCCCCTCCTCGGACCTCTCCTTCCTCGGCGTGTGAAAACGGCTGCACGCGGTGTGGGGCGGCACCCGCGTGCGGTCCCCTTGCCTACATCGACCCAGCCCCTCGTTCTGAGATGTGGCACAAGGGTCGATAGTCCCAACCGGATGCTCTGAAAGGGGCGAAAATGTGGAAGTACGACGTGACGGTGCGGAGGCGAATGATGATCAGAGTCTTCGTGGTCGATGATCACGAACTCGTTCGTCGGGGCGTGGTCGACCTCTTGGAGCGGGAACCAGATATCGAGGTCGTGGGTGAGTCCGACTCCGCCAAGCACACGCTCGGTCGGATCATGGCGACGCGACCGGATGTGGCGCTCCTTGACGTGCGGCTTCCCGACGGCAACGGGATCGACCTCTGCCGAGAGATTCTGGAGCGCTCCCCGGATACTCGGTGCCTGATGTTGACGGCATACGACGATGAACAAGCTCTCTATTCGGCGGTGCTCGCCGGGGCGATGGGCTATGTGCTCAAGGACATCCGCGGCAGCGGCCTCGTCGAGGGTGTGCGGAACGCCTCAAGGGGCATCTCCTCTATCAACGCTGCTCTGCGGAAAGCCGCCATGGCTCGAATGCGTGCGAAGCAGGAAGATCCTCGATTCGAAACCCTCACCGAGCGTGAGCACGAGGTGCTCACCGGCGTGGCCGACGGGCTCAGCAACCGCCAGATCGGTGCAGAACTGGGTCTGGCAGAGAAGACCGTGAAGAATCACATGTCGTCGATCCTGGCCAAACTAGGGTTGCAGAGCCGAACGCAGGCGGCACTGCTGATGAAGAAGGTCTGAGCGACTATCGCGAACGCGCGGCGGATTCCAAAGGGGCTCGCCAGCGCACCCGGGTCCCATGGGAACCTGAGTCCAGTTCGAAACGCCCACCGCGATCGACGGCTCTCTGTTCGATGTTCGCCAGCCCGCTGCGTCGCGAACTGGTGCCCATGCCGACTCCGTCATCCACCACTTCGAGCACGACATCGTCACCGGCGACGGAGACATTCAGCGACGCGTTCTTCGCACGCGAATGCTTGACGACATTCGTCAGAGACTCTCGGGCGACGGCCACGATATCGTCGGCGAGCCCATCCCTGACCAGAACGTCGACCGCACCAGTGAACGACACAGACGGAGTGCTCGAGAGCGCGCCCGAATACTCATTGGCCAGGTCGAAGAGCTTGTAGCGCAGGGGCACATCACCCTCACTCGGCGTTGTCGAGAGCGCGAAGACAATGTTACGGATCTGCACAATGGAGGCATCCAATGCGTCCACGGCGTGTGACACGCGGTCGATGAGGACGGCATCGCTGGTCATCCCAATCGCAGTTTGGAGTTCGAGGCCGGCGGCGTAGATCTGCTGGATGACCAGGTCGTGCAGGTCACGGGCGATTCTGGCGCGGTCGTCGGCGAGCTCCATTCGCTGCCTGTCCGCACGTGCGCTGGCAAGTTGCAGCGCCAGTGATGCGTGTCGGGAGACGAGATCGGTGAGCTCGAGGTCGAACGGCCCGAAACTGGGGCTCGATTCCGGCCGGGCCAGGATGATGAGCGCGTCGACGGTTGTCGGGCCTTGGATCGGGACTGCGATCCTGCTTCCAGTCGTGGGTGGGGGATCGTTTACCGGGCTCGGGGTTCGACCTGCCACGGGAAGCACGACCGTTTCGCCCGGCGCGGCCGCCTCGTCCAGGATCGTGCGGGTCAGTCCGAGCGAGGAGAGCTCGCCGGGCGAAGCCTCGTTGTCGCCCGCAACGATCGGCACAAGGGACCAGTTCCGATCTCCGGACCGACCCGATTGCGAACGTTTGACGACGTGCACGGTTCGTGCTTGCGCGAGCAGGGCAAGACGCTCGGCAACTAGCGAGAGTGGCTCCGTGACATCCTTTGCGAGCACCTCGGCGACGAGTTCGCTGGTCGATCCGATCCACTCTTGGCGGCGTCGGGTCTGGTGGTAGAGGCGCGCATTGTTGATGGCGAACCCGGCCGTCGCAGCAAGCGACACGGCGAGCTCCTCGTCATCGGCCGTGAAGGCTTTGGCACCGGCGTTCGTGAGATAGAGGTTCCCGAAGACCTCCCCGCCGACGCGAATGGGAACACCGAGAAACGCATCCATTTCAGGGTGGTTCGGCGGAAAGCCCACCGAACGGGGATCGTCTCGAAGGTGCTCCAACCTGATCGGACGAGGGTCTTCGATGAGCGCACCGACCAGGCCGTGGCCCTGGGGCAGGGGCCCGATCTTCTCGACCTGTTCTGGCGTCATCCCCACAAAGACGAACTCCTCGACACCGCCTTGTGGCGCGATGACCGCAAGTCCGCCATAGTCGGCCCCGATCAGCTCGACAGCCGCATCCACGATCCGGTGGAGCATCGCCGGAAGATCCGGCTCGGTGAGCATGGCCTGGTCCGCCCGGAGGAGTGCCCGCAGCCGACCCTGTGTCTCCAGCACCTTCTGGGCGTGTTCGACCAGGTCTTTCAGGGCGCGATCAAGCGCGGCGCGCGGTGCGTCCGGAAACCGAAGGGCGTCGTCATTCTCCGTCATGGGCTCACTCTGAGAACTCGTCGACAGTGTCACGCGGATGGCATCCCTAGCTTATCTTCGCGGCGTCGATCAGGACCTTCGGCCCGGACTGATGAGACGAGGAACGACGAGGATGGAATCATGGCTGACAGCAACGGGCCCGTTCTGGTCGGGGTCGACGGATCGAAGCATTCCATCGATGCATTGCGTTACGCAGCCGACATCGCCGCGGCAGTCCGCGCATCCCTACGTGTTGTGACGATGTGGGAGTTCCGAGTGCTCGGGCTCTACTATCCGCCCGATGAATGGAGCCCGCAGACCGACGCCCTGAAGGTTCTCAACGCGTCGATCGCCGCAGCCTTCGACGGTGCCCTACCGCCCGGGCTCGTCAAGGAACTCGTGGAGGGTCCGACAGTGAAGACGCTGGTTGAAGAGAGCAGGCACGCTCGCATGCTCGTTCTCGGCGCTCGGGGATCGGGCGGGTTCGCGCGTCTCCGGTTGGGTTCCGTCGGAGCAGCCTGTGCGCGACACGCGCACAGTCCGGTGCTGCTTGTCCGCGCCTCCGAAGCAGTGACGCCCGCGACAGGGCAGGCAGGTCGCTGAGGTTCTCAACGAACTCGCTCCACGGTCAGGACCTTCGACCCTGGCCGCCGGTTCGCGGTGACGAGACGATCGAGTCATGGTTGAAAACAACGCGCCCATCCTGGTAGGCGTCGACGGGTCAGAACTCTCCATTGATGCGTTGCGTTACGCCAACGAACTCGCCACGGCGATGGACGCACCGCTCCGCGTCGTCACCGCGTGGGAGAACCCTGTGCTGGGTCTGTACTTTCCCCACCATCCGTACGACTGGGATCCGAAGGCCAAGGCAGCGGAAGTTCTGGAGACATCGATAGCCCGGGCTTTTGACGATGCGCCACCGGAGGGCCTGATCCACGACCTGTTGGAAGGGCCTGCAGCCAAGATGCTGATTGAAGAGAGCAAGCGCTCGCGCATGCTCGTGCTCGGTACCCGGGGTGCCGGCGGTTTTGCCCGTCTTGTGCTGGGCTCGGTGAGCGCGACATGTGCGGAGCACGCGCACTGCTCCGTCATGCTCGTGCGACCCGCGATGGAAGAGAAGCACGAAGATCTCCCGGCCGAGAGCGAGTAATTCGAGCCTGTTCCGGAAGATCCCGAACTCATCGGAGCGCGTGTGCGTCGTGAGTCTCGGCCTGCGGTGCGCGGTCGCCGACCGGCGTATGGACCACGATCGTCGGCGAGGTGAGGTTGAGTAGGACGTCATATGCGACAGCGCCGAGGCTGCCGAACTGCGCCTGCGCGCGGCGTGAATCGCCGATGACCAACAGTCCCGCGTGACGGGCGAATTCGTTGAGCGACACCCCGGGCGGAAGCTCGGCGATGCGACTCTGAACCACGATCCCTGGCTGGCGGTCCTTCGCGTAACCGACCGCCGCCTTCAGGATTGCCCGTGCCTCGTCGTGCCGGGTCGTCGATTCGAGTCTGCCGACATTGGACTTCATCTCGAATGCGGAAGGCGTGGCGCTGGCCACAGTTGACCGAACGGCTGTCAGTTCGCAGTGGTGTTCATGCGCCCAGTCGGCGGCCAACGCGATCGCTGCCCGGCCGGCGGGTGTGTCGTCCACGCCCACCACCACTCCGCGTCGCACCGATGGCGCGGTCCCGGGAATGATCGCCACCGGCCCGGTGGCGAGGTTCGCCAGCTGTAGGCTGCGTGAGCCGAACGGCCGGTCGTAGTGCACGCCTGTCTTGTGCGTGCCGACGACGAGCATCGTGCTGGGTTCGCTGTATGACGACAACTCCATCATGGGGCTGCCGAACCGCAGATCCGCGTGGATAGTGACATCCGACCCGAGAGAACCTGCGTATGCGACTTCGTCGGCGAGTAGCTGCATGGCCCCCTGGTTGTGCTCGTCGACGAGCACGGAGCCGATGGCTCCCCACTGGTCGTCGGCCACATGCACCAGCGTCAGGTCGGCGCTCTTGTCGTGAGCCCTCTCTATCGCCCAGCGGATGGCCGCTCGTGCCGGGATCGAGCCGTCGACGCCGACCACGTACCTGCGGATGTTCACGATGATCGCCTCCACGAGCAGTGTCTGTTTGCGCTCATGCGTCGTGAAAGGGTCCTAAGTCCCTCGAAGCGGGTCGCTGCCGCCTTTACCGTGAGGATTCGAGAGGAGAACAAGATGTCCACTCACATCGTGGAGGGCCGATTCTCGGGTGCCCGCGTCATCGTGACCGGCGCCGGGTCCGGAATCGGCAAGGCTACGGCTCTCCGATTGCTGGCTGAGGGTGCCATCGTGATCGCAACCGACATCAGCGAGCCACGTCTGGCGGTCCTGGCCGAAGAAGCACGACAGGACCGGTTCATCACGGTCGCCGGCGACGTCGGCGACGAGACCGTCGTGGCCGAGCTCATTCAAGCCGCAGGCGGTCCGATCACGTCACTGGCGAATGTCGCCGGGATCATGGATGACTTCCTGCCACCGGCCGAGGTCGAAGACACCGTCTGGGATCGTGTTCTTCGGATCAACCTCACCGCACCCATGCGGCTTACCCGAGCAGTCCTCCCCGGCATGCTGGAGCGCGGCGCGGGAACGATCGTGAACGTGTCTTCCGAGGCGGGACTGCGTGGATCTGCTGCCGGTGCCGCCTATACCGCGTCCAAGCACGCCCTCATCGGTCTGACCCGCAGCACAGCGTTCTTCTACGCGGCGAAAGGAATCCGGTGCAACGCGGTGGCGCCCGGTGCGACCCTGACGAACATCCAGGCGGAGTTCCGCTCGGCATTCGCGGGGGAGCGGATGGGCCCCTACATGCAGACCAACGTTCCGCAACCCGCGACCGCGGAGGAGTTGGCCGCGGCCATCACATGGCTGCTCAGCGACGACTCCTCGAACGTGAACGGAGCCGTGCTGCCAAGCGATAACGGCTGGTCGGTGATCTGACATGGAGAACGAGAGGGAGTCAAGACCGATCCTCGTAGGCGTCGACGGATCGAGGTCGTCCATCGAAGCATTGCGGCTGGCCGCGGAACTGTCCAAGGCCCTGGGCCATCATCTGGAGGCTGTGACAGCGTGGGACTATCCCGCTCTGGCCGGATACTACGTCGCCGGCGAATGGAGGCCCGACCGCGACGGTGAAGGCATCCTAGATGCCTCTATTGCGGAGGCGTTCGGACCGGCTGTTCCCTCGGGTATGGTCCGCACTCTTCGCAAGGGGTCACCTGCAGGAGTTCTTGTCGAGGAGAGCCGGCGAGCGGAAATGCTGGTGGTCGGATGCCGAGGACGTGGCGGATTCGTCGGCTTGCTGCTGGGCTCGGTGAGCGCCGAGTGCGCCGAACACGCGCAGTGCCCGGTGCTGGTGGTGCACTCCGACCACGACGCGGCCCACACAAAGGATGAGAACGGTTCCGTCTGAATGCGGGACACCATGGAGATGACCGACCGGAAGTCGTCGTGCGGGGACGGCCTCCGGCATCCTCGCGACCTGGGCGCGCACCCGGAGGCAAGCACCATTGTGTCGGCTTCGATGGAGGACGGCCACGACATCGTCGAGTCGCTTCAGTCACGCCGGTCCGGGCTGACCGACGCCGAAGTCACTGCTCATCGTGACCGATACGGCGCGAACACCATCAGACAACACCACGCACGCTCTTGGCGTGTTCTCGCCGCCCAGCTGAAGAGCCCGCTTCTCCTGCTCCTCTTCGCCACTGCGGTGGCCTCCGCATTTCTCGGCGAAGCCAGCGATGCCGTCATCATCACCCTGATCCTGCTCGTCAGCGTCGGCTTGGGCTTCATCAACGAGTACCGTGCTGCACGTACCGCCGATGCCATGCACGACCGCCTGCGGCACACCGTCGTCGTTGTCCGCAACGACGAGCGAGCAAGCGTGGATGTGACCGATCTCGTACCCGGTGACATCGTCGTTCTCAACGTGGGAACCGTGGTGCCCGCAGATGTGCGGCTCCTGGAGTGTCACGAGCTGGTGTGCGACGAAAGCATCCTCACCGGCGAATCTGTTCCCGTGGCGAAGGCTTCGAAGCAACTCGAGACCACGCCCGGAGGCCTCGGCGACCTGACGTCGTGTGCCTTGATGGGGACCGTCGTGCACGGCGGCGACGGCATCGGGATAGTTGTCGCCACCGGCTCGAACACGGAATTCGGGCGAATCGCGCAGGGGCTCGGGGAGCAGAACCCACAGACCGCGTTTCAACTCGGCCTCGCGCGGTTCTCCAGGTTCCTGCTCATAGTCGCCATCGTGCTGTCGTCACTCATCGTGATCGGCAACATCCTGCTGGGGCGGCCGATCATCGATTCGCTCCTGTTTTCGCTCGCCATCGCCGTGGGAATCACACCGCAGCTCCTGCCGGCCATCGTCAGCACCAGTCTCGCAGCAGGCTCCAGGGTGCTCGCCAAGCGCCGGGTGCTTGTGAAGCGATTGGTGTGCATCGAAGATCTCGGTGACCTGGACCTCCTCATCACCGACAAGACCGGTACCCTCACCACCGGTCGTATCGCGTTCTCCCGTGCCGTCACCGTGGCTCAACAGTCCGCGGATGATGTCATCAGATACGGGCTTCTCGCGACCGAGGCCGACCTGAGTGCGCCCGCGTCCTCCGTTCTCGGTCTGAACTCGCTCGACGCAGCGCTCTGGCAGTCCGAAGCGGCATCCGAAGCCGGCGTAGGGACATATGTTCGTCACTCACTGCTCCCCTTCGACCACGAGCGCAGGATGACATCCGCTCTCGTGACGCGGACGGGTGAATCCGCCGAGCTGGTCAGCAAGGGCGCAGCGGAATCGATATTCCCGCGATGCCGGCAGGTGTCCGACGAAGCGAGCGCTACCTTGTCGGAGCTCTATCGAACGGGAGCACGCGTTGTTGCGGTTGCGGTACGTCCGGCTCCAGACATCCATGACGTCACGGAAGCGGACGAACACGACCTCGAGTTGATCGGCTTCCTCGCGTTCGCCGACCCCCCGAAGGTCAATGCCAGGGACTCGCTCGACCGGCTGACCGCGCTGGGCATCACTGTGAAGATCGCCACCGGGGACTCCGCCGGCGTCGCCGAACACGTGTGCTCGGAGCTGGGGATGCCTGCCGTCAGCACTCTGACGGGTGATCAGGTGGACGCGATGGACGACGCCCAGTTGGAGGCCGCGGCGAGGGGCTGCACGATCTTCGCTCGAGTCTCTCCGGAACAGAAGTCGAGAATCGTTCGGTCATTGCGTCGCACAGGCTGGGCGGTGGGCTTCCTCGGCGACGGTGTCAATGACGCGTTGGCGCTGCATCACGCAGACATCGGCATCTCGGTGGATTCGGCGGTCGATGTCGCCAAGGACGCGGCCGACGTGGTTCTGCTCGACAAGGACCTCGGAGTGCTCGCCGACGGTGTGGCCGAGGGCCGACGGATCTTCGCGAACACGATCAAGTACGTGCTGATGGGCACCTCGAGCAACTTCGGCAACATGTTCAGCGCATCGATCGCGTCGGTCGTGCTCTCTTTTCTGCCGATGCTTCCCGGACAGATCCTGCTCAACAACCTGCTCTACGACGCAAGCCAGTTGGCGATCCCGACGGATCGGGTGGACAAGGAGCAGCTCACCGCGCCGTCGCACTGGGACATCGGTGCCATCCGGCGTTTCATGCTCATCTTCGGGCCCATCAGCTCCCTCTTCGACTTCGCCACGTTCGCACTGATGCTGTTCGTCTTCCACGCCGCACCGGCAGAGTTCCGTTCCGGCTGGTTCATCGAGTCCATCGCCACTCAGACGCTCATCATCTTCGCCATCCGCACCCGCCGCACACCGTTCCTGCGCAGCCGGCCCTCCGCAGCGCTCACAGCGGCGGCACTGGCAGCCGTGGGTGTGGGCACCCTTTTGCCGTATCTTCCGGTGTCGAATCTGCTGGGTTTCACTCCGCTCCCCGCGGCATTCTTCTTCGCTCTGCTCGCGATGGTCATCGCATATCTGATCCTCGTAGAGCTCGCGAAAGTCGTGTACTACCGAACGACATCGCTCCACGTCAGCCCAGCGATCGGAGCAGCGGCGCGCTCGCTGGCTCATCACCTGGAGCGCCGTGCTTCACGGTTCACCGCTCATGCTCACTGAGCGGCCCACCGTCCAAAGAACGCGCAAAAAAGGCAGGAGTTATCGAGATGCTCGTAGCATTCGCAGTCTGGCCCAACAACACCACGGAAGGCGATTCGGTGCGCGACGCTGTTGCGGCGGCAGTGAAAGTCGTTCGCGCATCAGGCCTACCGAATCGCACCGACTCGATGTTCACCACCATCGAGGGTGAATGGGACGAGGTATTCGATGTCATCCACCGAGCGGCTGACGCTGTGTCGCCCTACGGGTCCCGCGTCGATCTGATCATCAAGGCGGACATCCGTCCCGGCCACGTGAACGAGCTCGATGGCAAGCTTGAACGTCTCGAGCAGGCGATCGCCGGTCCAGACCTCAGTTGATCTGGGGAGAATGCGGCACCACAAGTGTGGGGGATGCTGCCCGATGGGCGCAGTGAATGGCCACGGAACCCATGAGCAGGCTCTGGAACCCGCCACGGCCGAACCGTTCTGCCCCACGATGACCGAGCCGGCGCACTTCCCGGCCTGCGCGCCGCCGCGCCCTGTCTCGCGCATCCGGTTCACGGATGATCGCAGACTCCAGTGCGCGGGCGGCTTGCGGTGAACCATCGTGGCCGACGACCACAGCACCCGCGAGACGCGTTCCGGCATTCATGGGTAGTGCCACCTCCTACCCTCGTCACCCGGAGCATACGATTCCGTCACCTGGGCGCCGCGGGACCTTCGGCCCTGTCAGCCACGGCAGTCCGCGAGCAGGATCAAGGTATGGCTGAGATGACTCACGGTCCGATCCTCGTCGGCGTGGACGGGTCCGAAGCTTCGGTGGCTGCGCTCCGATACGCGGGCAAGCTCGCGGAGGCCATGCACGCAACAGTGCGAGCCGTGATCACCTGGGAGTACCCGGACTTCGGCGTCGCCTACCCCGCCACCGAGTGGGAGCCCGATGCGAACGCTGCAGCGGTGCTCTCGACCGCGATCACGAAGGCGTTCGGCAGCGCACCGCCACCGCGTCTCAGGAAAGACGTCGTGCAAGGGCCTGCGGCCCCCACCCTCATCGATGAAAGCGTGCACGCCCGGATGCTCGTCGTGGGCGCTCGCGGAGCCGGCGGCTTCGCCCGTCTTCTGCTGGGCTCGGTCAGCGAAGCGTGCACGAGACACGCGCATTGTCCCGTCCTCGTGGTCCGCGACCCCACCGCACAGCTGCCTGCGGCACACCAGGCGGTCCCGCGCAAGGAACCGACGACCGTCCACTCGACATGAGCGTGGATAGCGCGGTACAGGGCGACGTGATCCGTGATCGAAGCAGCACGTCGCCGCGAGCATCCGTCTTGAAACGCTTCGTCAGCCGGTACTGGGTCATCGCGCTCACCATCCTCGTCGCAGGGGTCGGGGGAGCGCTCGTGATCACCGGTCACGCGTCCGCGGCCGTCTGGGTCACCGGAGGGTATGCGCTGCTCGTCGCATTCGGCTACCTGATCCGCATGGTCCGCGAACTGCTCAACGGCCGGTTCGGCATCGACATACTCGCCGTGATGGCGATCGTCTCAACGGTGCTTGTGGGCGAAGCCGTTGCAGCGCTCATCGTCATCCTGATGATGAGCGGCGGTGAAGCATTGGAGGATTACGCCAATCGTCGCGCCCGACATGAACTGGATGCACTGCTGCAGCGCGACCCCAGGACCGCTCACCGATCCCAGGAAGGCCAGGTCGAGGACGTCGCCGTCGACATCGTGCGGCCCGGTGACCGCCTTGTGGTGCGGCCGGCAGAGGTCCTCCCCGTCGACGGCACCTTGCTGAGCCCCGAGGCCAGCCTCGATCAGTCCCCGATCACCGGTGAGAGTGTTCCCGTGGAAAAGGGGACCGGGGATCCCGTTCTCAGCGGGTCGATCAACGGTCCTCGCGCGATCGAGATCCAGGCATCTGCGAAAGCCGTCGACAGCCAGTACCAGCAGATCGTGGCGCTGGTCGCCGGAGCAGCCAAGAGCAGGCCTCGCGTCGTCCGCCTGGCGGACCGCTATGCCGTACCGTTCACGATCTTCTCGGTCGCGCTTGCCTGCGTCGCGTGGCTCGTGAGCCAGCAGCCCCTTCGGTTCGCGGAGGTCCTCGTTCTCGCCACGCCATGTCCGCTCCTGATCGCGGCACCGGTGGCGTTCATCGGGGGTATGAGCAGAGCCGCCCGCAGCGGCGTCATCGTGCGCAACGGAGGCGTGTTCGAGCAACTGGCCAGAGCACGAACCGTCGTGTTCGACAAGACGGGAACACTGACCGAAGGAAGGCCGCAACTGTGCGAGCTGCGCCCGGCTCCCGGGTTCACGAGCGAGGAACTTCTCTCTATGGCGGCAAGCGCAGAGCAGTACTCCTCGCATGTGCTCGCCGCCTCGGTCGTGACCGCAGCAAAGGAACGAGGGCTCGTCCCTGCTGCGGCCCTGTCGGCGGAGGAACACGCAACCGACGGGGTCACCGCCACGGTCGCCGGAAGCGGTGTGGCGGTCGGCAAGCTCAGGTTCATCCAGGCACTCGCCCCCGATGCGTCGCCCGAGCCATTGCGTGCAGGGGAACTCGCCATCTACGTCGCGATCGACGCAGAGTATGCGGGGGCACTGATCGCGCGTGATGCACCGCGTCCGAACGCTCCATCCACGTTGAAACGGCTACGCGAGGTCGGTATCGGCGGCCTGGAGTTGCTCACCGGTGATGCCACAGAGACGGCGGCAGGGATCGCCGCCGAGCTGGGCATCGAGCGGTTCACTGCGGAGTGTCGCCCCTCCGACAAGGTGCAACATGTCGCAAACATCGCCGAGCGCCCGGTGATCATGGTCGGTGATGGCATCAACGACGCACCCGTCCTGGCCCGAGCGGACGTCGGCATAGCGATGGGCGCCAAGGGCGCCACCGCCGCGAGCGAGTCGGCCGACGTCGTCCTGCTCGTCGACGACCTCGCGCGGGTCGCGACCGTCGTTCAGATCGGACGCGACACCCTCCGCATCGCATTGCAGAGCATTTGGGCGGGAATTGTGGCTTCTGCGGTGCTCATGGTCATCGCAACGTTCGGCGTGATCCCCGCCACCGTGGGTGCGCTCCTCCAAGAAGGCGTTGACCTCGCCACCATCGTCGCCGCGCTTCGCGCGGTCAGAGGGCGGCGGTGACCCACGGGACCTTCGACCCTGCACGGGCAAAAGCCTGCGCCGTTGGATGGAGGAGTACCGGCCAGATGCGCCGGACGCACTTCTCAGGAGGCGAACAATGAAGGCACTCGTCTACGGCGGACCTGGAAAGAAGGACTGGAAAGAAGTTCCCGATCCGAGGATCCAGCATCCGACCGACGTGATCGTGAAAATGGAGGCGACCACGATCTGCGGAACTGACCTGCACATCCTCAAGGGCGACACCCCTGAGGTGGCCGAGGGGCGAATCCTCGGACACGAGGGCATCGGAGTCATTACACAGGTCGGCTCCGGCATCACGCAACTGAACGTGGGAGACCGGGTCATTCTCGCGTGCGTCAGCTCATGCGGCGTCTGCGCCAACTGCCGCAAGGGTCTCTACAGCCACTGCCTGAACCCCGAGGGCAAGGCCGGCATCGGCTGGATCTTCGGCTACATGATCGACGGCACCCAGGCCGAGTACGTCCGCGTCCCCTTCGCCGAGAACTCCGTCTACAAGGTGCCCGAAGGCGTCGCCGACGACGAAGGCATCCTGCTGTCGGACATTCTCCCGACCGGGTTCGAGATCGGTGTGCAGTACGGTCACGTCCGGCCGGGCGACGTCGTCGCCGTCGTCGGTGCGGGTCCGGTCGGCCTCTCCGCAGTGATGACCGCCGGTCTGCACGGGCCCTCAAGGGTGATCGCCATTGACCTCGATGACGCACGACTGGCGCGGGCGAAGGACTTCGGAGCAACCGACACCGTCAACTCCGGCGACCCAGATTGGAGGGAGCAGGTTCTGGCGCTGACCGACGGCGCCGGCGTCGACGTCGCGATCGAAGCAGTCGGAACACCACGAACCTTCACGATGACCGTCGATCTCGTTCGCCCCGGCGGGCACGTGGCCAACATCGGCGTGCATGGGAAGCCCGCGGAACTCGCGCTGAACGAACTCTGGATCCGGAACATCGACATCTCGATGGGGCTCGTGAACACGAACACGCTCGGGATGCTGCTCAAACTCGTCGCCCAGCATCGGCTCCCCGCCGACAAGTTCGTCACCCACCGGTTCACGTTCGACCAGATCCTCGACGCGTACGACGTCTTCGGCAACGCGGCCCAGCACGACGCACTCAAAGTGCTCATCCACCGGTAGGCCGGGTTCGGTAGTTCGCTCCGTGGCAGAGGGTGCGTCCCGCCAATGAGTCAGCACAGGCCGGCCCATGCTGCCGGCCTGCGCTGACTGGTCTGTCTGGCTTATGCCCGAACAACAATCTCGTTCTGGACGTCGAGCACATGCGGTGACGCCCACGCGGTCCTGCTCGCCTGCTGCTTCTCCGCCCAGGAGTTCACCGTCCCGGTCAGCGTGACCGTGTTGCCCGCCGTCGTGACGTGAATCGTGTTCGCGTCGAGTTCCGCGTTGCGCTCGATGGCTCGCCTGATTCGTTGCTCCGTGTCCGCAGCAGCTGGTCGTTCCCGCAGACTCATCTTGTCGTTGACATCGTGCACTCCGTAGAGGTGCTGCACGGATCGGACCGCTGCCTTCCGCTGGAAGTCCCAGTCGACGTCGCCGGTCAGCGTGACTACGTGGTCATCCACCTCTGCCTGAACGGTGCTCGGCACGTTGACCGCCCACAGGAGCGCGCGGTCCACCTCCTTCGCGATGTCATCAGAAGAGACGGGCCTGTCGATCTTGGGATGCACCCTGATCTCGTTGACAATCGTGCGCACACCGCGAACACGATGCGCAGCCTTCTCCGCCGCGACCTTCTCGGCGTAGCTGTCGACCTGCCCGAACAGTTCCACGGTCCCCGCCCGTACCGCGACGCCGATGTCTTCGGCATCGACATCCGGTGTCCAAGCGAGTTCGTCTTGGACAGCCGATTGCACGTCGAGATCGTTGTCGAATGCGATGCTCATACTCGCGCTCCTTCATCCGTGGCGGGATGGCTCCGCAACGTCGCGAGGCGGTCTCCGTACTCGCTGTCATCGATCTCACCCCGAGCGAACCGCTCGCTCAGAATCTGCTCCGCGGTGGACCTCTCGGGCGGAGAACCCGGGCCGATGGGCATCGATGCATGTGGGCTGGTGCGTCCGATGAGGCGTGACAGCCAATACACGGCGCCGACCACGATCACGCAGAAGCCCGCCGCCAGGCAAACGAGAGCCCAGCCCCACGCTGTAAGGGCCCAGCCATATCCGAACATCATGGTGAATCGCCTCCTTTCGGCCGTACCGGCCGTTCGCTGCAATTCCATGTACGTTCAGTCTCGCTGGAGGCTGCCGAGGCTGATAGGGACGATGGTCCCCTGTGTCGAAGGATCAGGAGATCATTTCACTGTCGAGTCGGAGGCATCGACGACGGCGGTGTCCGGGGCATCCTTGCCTGGTCCGATTCCGATCGGTAGACCGACCTCTGGGTGGTTGAGGTCGAAGGCCGGGGACTCGCTGCGGATGCGCGGAATCGACGTGAAGTTGTGCCGAGGCGGCGGACAACTCGTGGCCCACTCCAGCGAACGGCCGTACCCCCACGGGTCGTTCACGGTGACCTTCGCCCCGTACCGGGCCGTGATGTACACGTTCAGGAAGAACGGGATCATCGAGATCGCCAGGATACCGGCGCCGATCGTCGAGAGCTGGTTCATCCAGGTGAATCCATCCGACGGCAGGTACGTGTAGTACCGCCGCGGCATCCCGATCACCCCGAGCCAGTGCTGGATGAGGAACGTGGTGTGGAACCCGATGAACAGCAACCAGAAGTGCCACTTGCCCAATCGGTCGTTGAGGACCTTCCCGGTCCACTTGGGCCACCAGAAGTAGAAGCCGGAGAACATCGCGAACACCACGGTGCCGAAGACGACGTAGTGGAAGTGCGCCACCACGAAGTAGGTGTCGGAGACGTGGAAGTCCAGCGGCGGCGAAGCCAGGATCACCCCGGTCAGACCACCGAACGTGAACGTGACGACGAACCCGATCGCCCACAACATGGGGGACTCGAACGTCAGCGATCCCCGGAACATCGTGCCTATCCAGTTGAAGATCTTCACCCCGGTGGGCACCGCGATGAACATCGACATGAGCGAGAAGAACGGCAGCAGCACCATACCGGTGACGTACATGTGATGCGCCCAGACGCTCACCGATAAGGCGGCTATGGCGATGGTGGCGTACACCAGCGTCTTGTA
>NZ_JBQCIE010000091.1:0-8174 GCF_051954055.1 Humibacter sp.
CACCTTCTCTCTTCCGACGAGATACGGCTCGGTCGGCGGGTAAGCGCGACCCTGAATAGCGGGGTTCACTGGCACGCGCTTCATTGTACGGATGCCCCGTCGCGACCCGCAGCGCGGCAGCAGCCGCGCCCGAGCGCCGACCCGTACACAACGACGAGTAGGAGCGAATCCGATCCTTGTTCGCGCTACCTGATACAAGACGCCCCAGGGGCACACTCTCGGGCAATACTTCCGAAGCGGAACCTGGCCGGCGCCGCTAAGAGGCGTCGAATACATGATCGTTGCTCAAATAGGACGCACGTTTACGGTACCTGCGCGTGCATTTCCATCGTGCGGGTCTTACGTGCATCGCCGGCCGAAGCGGCGCCGACGAGCCGATTCTGACAACGTGTGCACGGTGGGGGACCGGCTTTCGGGCGCCCTTGGCGCTCCGGTGTTTGAGCGACCTCGTGGTTGGATGTGGTCGCGACACATCGCTGGGCGAGAGGAGTGCGGATGCCGCTCGTTGAGGAGTACGGTCAGCGGTTGGCGAGCGTGGCTCCGCAGGGGTTGTCGTTGATCACTGGGATGGTGCCAGTGAATACGAGTTGGCCGTTTCCTCGTCAGATTGATGTCTACGAGAACGGCGTCGCCTTCTCTGTCCTGGGGAACGAGGTCTTCGCCTCGAAGGTGACGCTCAAGCTTGAGCGCCGATTCTTTCGGCGCGTATGGGCTAGCTGGGGCGAGAATGCGGCCGAGCAGGCCATCATCACGAGCTGGTTCAGCATCAACCGGATCATCGCGATCCTTCGCGAAGCCGGGTACACGGTCACGTAGCCGCGGGTTGGCGGTCGCGTGCGGCGGCCGCTCAGGGTCTGAGGGCTAGCCTCTGGCCGGGCACGATGCCGGCGTAGGCGCCGGAGGTGGTGGTGAGTTCGTCCACGGTGATTCCGAGGCGGTCCGCGATGCTAGAGAGATTGTCACCGCTGGCAACGACATACATGACAGGATCCCCCGTGCTGTCGTCGATCACACTTCCCTCAGCTCCGATTTCTGGGCCATGATCGACGGCCGACGGTGGCGTAGACGCGGACGTGCCAGAGACCGCAGTCGGGGTAACTGTCGGCGCGCGCGGTTCGCTACTCGGCGAGGTGCAGCCATCCAGAGCCAGCGCAATCAGGAGAGTCGCACTCACGAGGCAGAATCGCTTCACCACGAGGCGACACTACTGCCCAACGGCCCACAAGAAGATCCGCCAGCGGGCGTTCAGCGGCGATAGTCGACACACGTGTCACCTGCCGCACCGGCCCTCAGCAATGGCGGCACCGACGCCGGCGCGGTCAAACGCCCAGTTCTTGGGCATGACGGCCCATTTTGACTCGCGCACAGAACCCATCCACGGTTCTGCTTCCAACCCCTTCTCCCGGGCGCCGGGCAGAAACTTGTCCAGCAGTTGGTGCACCCAGCCCTGTGCTGTTTCGTCGAACGGGTTCCAAGGTGGTTGTGTACGGTCCACTGATGAGAGAAGGTCTTCACCGCCGACTTCCAGCTCGACCTGAAGACCCAGGTTGTCGTTCTCGGGGATTGCAACTCTCCAATGAACGATCGGTCCACTGATCCAGTCGACGAACTCGCCGATGCTCTCTAAATGCTCCACCTTCACGGTTTCGGGTAGGAGGTTTTGGACCCGTGTCGCGACGTCGTGGTCAGGATTGACTACAACGACCGTGTCCCCTTTGAACGACGTCGCTAGCCACTGCCTCGCGACAAGGTCGCCGACGGGAAACGAGTATCCAACGACGATTAGCAGCCGGCACTCAGCGAGGCTGGCCGCGCTGGATCGCCATTGGGCTTGAAGGGCACGGTTTGCGAAATACGGACCTTTCGAGAACGTGGGAGGAACCACTAATGGTTGAAGGTCGTCGTACAGATGGGTTTCACGAGGCGGCACGCTCCGGCCAGATTGAGCTGCTGGAGACCAAGGATCCCCGTCACTCTTCAGCACGATCGGATCGCTAGGCGGTGCTTCCAACCCGCCAAAGGCCCAGTTCACGGATCCATGGAGCTTGTACAAGACAGGTATTGGCCCGCGGGGGCCGTCGGCTCCAATCGTGAGCCCCACACCTGCATTGCGCCGAGTCAACGGTGCTGCATAGAGATCCGCCCACACCGATCGTTGGAGTTGTCCAAGGGCACGTTCGAGCAATGTGTCGTAGTTGAACGTGAAGATGCTCGCCTTGTAGTCGGCGAGCGTCCAGGAAAGACGACGAAGCCACTCCGGACAAGCACTCGCGACTGCCGCGTTCTCCGCCGCGCTGATCTGCGCTTGCACGAGTTCGGTAACGCGGAGGAATGTCGCACGGTTCTCAATGTTCTGAGCAGCGGTGAGCCAGGGCTGGTCGACCGAAAGGAAGGACATCCACTGTTCGAGATCGTCACCAAAAGCTGAAAGCGTCGACGCATCTATGCCCGGAGCACCAGAGATTGCCGCTGCGAGTTCGCTCATCGTCGGCATGGCCAGCGATATGTGCCGTGAGAATCCGGCGCCCACAATCATGCCGATCGCAGAGACCGCGGTTTCTCCCATTAGCTCGATCATATGCTCGCCTCCGACGGCGGCTGGTCCACAATCTGACCAAACGACAACCGGCACGTCGATGACGTCGAGCCACCTGCGGAAGCCCGGCGAGCTAACGTCCAGGCCCGCAGGCGTGGCCCGCGCGGCTTCCGGCCATCCACCGCGAACAGATTCGTTGACGCATCGGCGCGGGTTCTGAGCAAGGCACGCAGGAGGATCCGTTTGCGCGCGGCAGTCACGGCGGGTGTCGGCAGTCCGCGGAGTAGCTGTCCGGGGGTCAGCTCCAGTCGAAGTCTGCTGAGACTGAGGCGACGACGTGATCGAACTGGTCGCGTTCGGCACGAGTGAGCGGAGAAACATTGTTGTAGGCCGAGACGAACGTTGTCCGAGTTGCCGGGGTTGTTGGCTGCCAGTTGTGATATCGGGTCCCAAGCAGCACCGCCGACTGCGCTACCTCTGCTATTCGAGTGCGGTATGACGCTTCGTCGAAGTCGAGGATCGCACTGATTTCGTTGCCGTCGTGGAGGATGTTCGCCGACCGGAAGTCGCCGTGGACCAGCTGCTGACCCTTACTTGGCGAAGCACCCGCGAACGGTTGTGGGTAGGCAGCCAACGCGCGATGCACCATCGCGAGCATCCGACCGGCCGCTACTACCTGGGCGTCGTCTTCCACGTCCAGAAGGTCTCCTCTGACAAGGGGATAGAGGCCGAGTGAGTAGCCGTCGCGGTTGACTCGCATGTTGCCATCGACGGTGGCGATCGGCACCGCTACCGGGATGCCCTGACCGTCCAGCCATGAGGTGACAGCGTCGATGTCGGCAAGTCGTCCAAAGAGTCCTGGTTCGCTGGAGCATTTGGCGATCAGGCGCTGTCCGTCGACGGTTAGCCACGCCAAGAGCTTGTTCGCACTGATCACGAGACGATCGCACGTCTCGACACGAAGCCCCCAGCGCTCTTGAAGCGTGCCGCTGAGCCAAGCCGCAGCATGACTGGCATCAGTAAACCGAAACCGCGTCTTGAGGGCAACGGTCGCCTCGGCGCCCTCCCACAGCATCTCGAGGCGGGGTTGAGGCATCACCCTCGACAGTCAATCACCCATAGCTATGTTGGCCCGGGTGGGGAACGTGGTCCATCGATCCTCACCGCCCGCGAGCGGATCCGCTAGCGGTCCTATCGTGGCTCTACCGAAGAGGTCGAGTAGGTCGTATATTCGGCATGCCGTTCCGTGCCGAAGGCACGGTGCCGGCACAGGTGATCGTCTGCGTGGAGGCCGAACGACTTGAGAAAGCTGACGCGTCGACCCGCGGCGCCGATCCTATGGCGAGAACAAGTGCGCTCTCGTAAAGCCATGCTCATCGGGGCTCTCGTCCTTGCCGTCGCGCTTACGCTAGCGGGATGGACCGTCGCGTGGGAAACGCACGTGCGACGGATCGCCTGCGCGGTCTCCACCGTTGTTGACTCGCCCAAAGACTTCAACAAGTGGGGCGAACCCACCGCCTTCGACCGGCAGGTTCGGACACGCAATTGCGGAGTTCTGAACATGAACAATGACTGGCTACGTCCACCAGTCGCGGCCATCCATTCAAGCGGTTCGTACGAACTCACGGTGATCGGATGGCGAAGCCCGTTCTTCGACACGACACCCAACATCGTCGCCGCGGCACCGTCGAGCTGACCCAACGCGCTCGGATCACCTCGCGGTGACTCGCAGCCCGAGTGGAGTCCCTTGCGATCGGTCAGGTGGTCATTCTCGCTGGGAGAGCCGAGCGCTGAGGAGTTGTTGGGCATCCGCGGGGACCAGCTCAACTGGCAGCACGTATGGCGAGCGGGACGTCCTGCGATGCAGGAACACGGCCCCATCGCGCACCGTCATGCGAGTGAATACGCTGTACGCGGTCTGGCTCCTTCTCCCCGCAGTCTCCTCAAGCATCTTCTCGGCGCCGAACCCGGTCGCCCACTCCTCACCGATGGGGAGCTGGCTCCGGACACTCCACACGGCGAACGCATAGAGGCACACGTTGGAACCCGCCACGAGGACGGCGCCGGCGAGCACGTAACCAAGAAACGTGACGGGGGTGCCCGTGTTCGCTGCAGCGCCCATCCCGGCGAACACAAAGCCCGCCTCCAGCATCACCGCCATGGCGACTCTCAACGGACGGAAGAGCACGTAACGGCCCACCGCACGTGAATATCTCACCGCCACCTCCGTAGTGATCAAGAGGCGGTGCTGGATGGGGACGCCCGCGTCTGTCATCGTGCCTCTTGCTCAGGTCAGTGGAACTGAATCGAATTGTGCCACCTCCGAAACCATGCAGCAGCGCCCGATCAAGATCCCTTACCGTGCACGTGCACTGTGCGCTTCTCCGGCGGATCAGCCTCGCCAGAATGTACATCCACTAGACCGAGATGTACAATTAGCTCATGTCAATCGTCAGCGTCGCAGATGCCCGCAGCCACCTCTCCGATGTCATCGACCGCTCACAGAGCGAAGCCGTGTTCATCGAACGTCGCGGTCAGCGCGCCGCCGTCGTCGTCAGCCCGGAGCAGTATGAGCGGATGATGGAAGCGCTCGAAGACACCGACGACATTGCCGCGTTCGACGAGGCGATGGCCGAGGAAGGCCCGAATATCCCCTGGGCTCAGGTGAAGGCCGATCTGGGCTGGTCGTGAGTTACCAGGTCGAACTGCGCCCCGCCGCAGTTCGCGCACTGAAGCGAGTCGACCATCAAGATCGCGACCGCATTCGCGGAGCGATCTCACTTCTCGGTGAGAACCCTCGGCCTCCCGGAGCCAAGGCGCTCAAGGGACGACCAGGGCTCAGAGTCCGTGTCGGGGACTATCGGATCATCTACACGATCGATGACGACGTCCTCATCGTCGCCGTCATCACACTCGGCCACCGCCGCGACGTGTACGACCGTTGACGGCCCGATTGCGGATCCCCTTGTGAAGCATCGCCCCCGCACCCGACCCGTGATCGCCGGGGCACGGTCTCAGATCGCGCGAACAGTTTTGTATCACGTGCCGCGCGAAACGCACGAGTATCGGGTGGCGCGAACAAGTATCAGGCTCGCAATTCGCACACAAACGAAGAAGGACCCCGGCTGCTGCGCCGGAGTCCTTCTGTTCTGTCAGTGCTGGATGCCTACTGGCAGCTGTCGCACTGCAGAAGATCCATCGGGTCGACGGGAACTGCGTAGCCGCCGACGCTGTCGTTTTCGTAGTCCATGGTGACCTCCCCTGAAGTATGTCCTCCCGGGTTCCTCACCCGGCCGCTCGGTTTTCCCCCCGCGGTGTTCACCACTATATAACGTGAATCACACGATTGTCATTCCACTAGATGTTGTGTTTTCACGATTCGCCCCGGTTCGGGCCCAACGCTACCCTGAGCCCCCGACAATTCGGGGCGACGCGTCGATCGAGAACTTCCGGAACGGACCCCATCTGACGGCGTGTCGGCGTGTCGGAGAGCCGCTCGCGCGTCGGTGAAGGCACACCGTCGCGCGTATCCATGACCCCCGGTTAGGGGCATGGCGAAGACTGTCGGCCGGCGCATAAGGCCGCGTACATTGTCTAGACAAGGTTCTAGATTCGGGGATGGACCGTGGAGACTGTCGAGGCGCGAACGCCTTCGCGACTGCTTCGCCTGCTGCTGTGCGGGCTGGGAGTGGCCGCCGGTCTCGTCCTGCTCGGACTCGCGTTCGGGTCACATTCCGCCTCCGCGGACGAACCGGGGACACCGCCGTCCGCCCCGTCGAGTTCCAGCTCCGGTTCTGGCCTGCTGGGCTCGGTCGGATCCCTACTCGGCGCCGTGACCGCTCCGGTCTCCGACACGGTCAGCGTGGTCACGTCCACCGTCTCGAATGCCGTGAACCCCGTGACCCAGTCGCTTCCGGCTCCGGTGCAGCAGGTCGTGCAGCCCGTGACGGATGCCGTGACCACGGTGACGCAGTCCGTCTCGGTCACGCAGATCGTCACCCCCGTCACCAGCGCAGTCGACCAGATGGTCGGTTCCGTCCCGGTCGTCGGCCCCACGCTCAGCTCGACGCTCGGATCACTCTCCGGTGCGACGGCGCCCGTGACGGGAACCGTCGACGGCGCGGTCGGCGATGTGGGCGCGGTGACCGGTACGGTCTTCGGCCCGCCCTCTCCCGGCTCCGGCGTTCCACCTGTGACTTCGGCGTCGTCTGGACCCCCATCCGGCACCGACGCGCCTGTGAGCTCCGATCTTCCTGCCGCTTCGACGGACTCCGCGACGTCATTTGCGATTGGTCTGCCGGCATCCTCATCGCAGGCGGGCGGCGTTTCTGCCTTGGGCAGCGGGACCTCTACGCCAGCTGCGCCTGGCGGCGATCCGTCGGCTCCTGGTACTCCGCCCGGCGGCTCCGCGACAGGCAACGGGGCGGCATCCGGAGGCGGTTCTGGGAGCGGTTCTGTCTTCAGTTCGGTGCCTGAGTTCGCGGTTTCGGGCCTGAGCCTCGGCCCCACTTCCGCGGCACCGGGCGACGACCGGCTTCCATCGACACCTACCTACGAGACCGACTCCACCCCTGATTGAGCGGGTCCGCTCCGCCATGCCCTTGCCCGGCATCCTGACGATGCTGCGCGGGCGACCGGCGGAAGACGGCATCCTTTCGTTCCTGTCTTGACGTGTCTGTGACGCGTCGCCGGAACGAGTCATTCACTCTTTCGGGGAGTTACATCATGAACAGAATCGTGTCGAGAGGGCTGTGGTTCACAGTCATCCTCGGCGGTCTTTCACTGGCGGGCATCGGAGCCGCGAACGCGGCAGAGCCCTCCACGAGCGGCAACGACGGAGCAGGCTCCGGCGATGTGCTCGGCGTCAACCTGAGTGCTC
Source organism: Humibacter sp. (assembly GCF_051954055.1). NCBI lineage: Bacteria > Bacillati > Actinomycetota > Actinomycetes > Micrococcales > Microbacteriaceae > Humibacter > Humibacter sp. The sequence continues at coordinate 7,416 of NZ_JBQCIE010000091.1, forward strand.
CGCTCTCGCTGGCGGGCAACGCCATCAGCGGCATCGGCGACGCGCTCAGCAATTCGGCCGCCACATCCGCATCCACGCCGGCGGCTGGGGCGCCCGCGTCATCGACGTCATCCACGCAGGCAGCTCCTGCTCCGGCGACCTCGGGGAACGCAGGGATCGCATCCGGAGACATCGTGAGCGGCACGGTGACCGTGCCTGTGACCGTCTCGGGCAACTCCATCAGCGGAGTCGGCCACTCCACCACCACCGATCCCGCCACGACGAGTCAAACGCCCGCATCCGCTCCAGCGTCCACCGGCTCGTCCGGTGCGGCCTCCAGCGGCAACGGGAGCGTGCTCGGCGGGGCTGTGGCACCGGTGACGGTGAACCTGCCGATCACGGTCAGCGGCAACGGAGTCAGCGTGCTGGGCAGTTCGACATCCGACAAGGCGGATACGTCGACCGGTACCGGGGGCGCCGTCGCCACTGCAACGCCGAACTCGACGACCGGCAACGACAGCCTCCTGGGCGGCTTGCTGCTGCCCGTCGGGGTGAACGCGCCGATCACGGTCTCGGGCAACGCGATCAGCGTGGCCGGGGACTCGAATACCACGAAGCCCAGCACCACGACCGGTCAGACCACGGGAGCCACCGGCTCCGGCGGCACCACATCGGGCAACGGCGGTGTGCTGAACGGCGCTCTCGGTGATGTCGGGGTGAACGCCCCGATCACAGTCGGCGGCAACGCGATCAGCGGACTGGGCGACTCCAGCACGACGA